>JANMDS010000498.1:0-3336 GCA_031376405.1 Betaproteobacteria bacterium | reverse complement strand
CATCCTACCTACTCACTTTACTGCTGAGACTGAAGCATACAAGGGTTAGGGTGAGGGAAACCAGCATCGCGCAGATCAACCGGCTGCGTGAACAATGCACCTCAACCCGCAGAGCGCAAACACCTCGCACGCGAGCAAACTGCTTTCCCTCACCCCTGCCCCTCTCCCAGCGGGAGAGGGGTTCTAAAGCATATTCAGCTAGAAAACCTGCGGCGCAAATACGGCACTTTTGGGAAGTTATCTCCTGAAAAACAACCGCTTTTGTGCAACCTATATTGAGCGCGCCACACAGACTAAACTAGCACGCTTACAAAACCCACTCAAGAAAGCGCATTATGACGACCCTCCCCTCCGGCCTGCAATACGACGACACCACAGTGGGCACGGGCGCAACCGCCAAAAAGGGCGATAACGTATCGGTGCACTACACCGGCTGGCTCTACAACAACGGCGAGCAAGGCAAAAAGTTTGACTCCAGCAAAGACCGTAACGATCCATTCGAATTCCCCCTCGGCGCTGGGCATGTGATCCAAGGCTGGGACGAAGGCGTGCAAGGCATGCAAGTCGGCGGCACGCGCCGCTTGGTCATCCCCCCACATTTGGGCTACGGCGCACGCGGCGCTGGCGGCGCGATACCGCCGAACGCCACGCTGCTATTTGAAGTAGAGCTTTTGGCCGTTTAAAGCACACGGTAGCCAACTTTTTCGAAATCAAAAAAAGCGGTATTTTTTGAGAGGTAAACCTCAATTGATGCCGTTTTTACGCCGCAGGTATTTGACAACTTCATTACGATAGTCGCGGCGGGAGTTGGACGCGCTGGATTCGCTTCGATTGTGCAAGCATTTGAGCTTGACCTTGGATTGCGTGCGAGTACCGCTGCACGCTCACGCGAAGCCTGCAAGCTCGCAGCGATCTGCGTTACGGCATGGTGTAGTTGTAACCTTTCCAGCGGCGAAGCCGAACAGTGATGATCGCTTTCGCAATCGCAAATTCGAATTGTCAACCTTTAGCACGCAGATTACTTCCCGCGCCGAACCTGATTTGCATGATCGTGCTAGGCCGCTGCGTGAAGCACTTCAAAAAAATCAGTTGTGGACGCCCCACCAAACCGCGGCTCGGCGCTGGCCCATTGGGTGTGTCTCGCTTGAAGTAACGCAGCGCTGCAATTTGGATTGCACGCTTTGCTATTTAAGCGAACACTCAGAGGCCGTGCAAGATGTGCCCATCGAGGAGCTTGTTCGCCGTATCGACATGCTCGCGCAATACTATGGGCCGAACACAGACATCCAAATTTCCGGAGGCGATCCGACGTTGCGTGATCACGATGAGCTGGTCGAAATCGTGCGTGCGATCAAAGCGCGGGGCATGCGCTCGTCACTGTTTACCAACGGGATTTTGGCCACCCGCGCTCTGCTAATGCGACTTGCCGACGCGGGGATGAGCGATGTAGCCTTTCACGTGGATTTAACGCAAGAGCGTAAAGGCTACGCAACGGAGACTGAGCTCAATTCCCTGCGCGATGCGTATATTGATCGTGCGCGTGGGCTGGGGCTTTCGGTATTTTTTAATACGTCAATCTACGCTGAGAACGTGGCAGATATTCCCATGCTCGCACGCTTTTTTATGCAACGAAGCGATGTAGTACGGTTGGCCTCGTTCCAGATGCAAGCGGAAACCGGTCGGGGAGTTCTGCGCAAGCGCGAAAACGCGCTTACTCAAGCCCATGTAATGGCGCTCATCGCGCAAGGTGTGGGCGAGCCGCTCAATTTCGACGCACTCATCGGTGGCAACCCCACTTGCAACCGCTACGCAACGGCGATCACGTTTGGCGCGGGCGAAACTACACGGGGCCACGATTTATTTCGTAACGGCGCGTTCATTGCCCGCGTCATGCGGGATACGGCGGATGTGGAAATCAACCGCACGAACGTAGCCGGTGCTGCATGGTCGGTCGTGCGCGCGATTTTGCAGCGCCCAGCGCTTGCGGCGCAAGGCATCGCAGCGGCAGCGGAGGTGGCGTGGCGCGCGCGCCGCTCACTTTGGCGTGCGCTTGCGGGCGTGAACAAAATATCGTATTTTGTTCACAACTTTATGGATGCTTCGGCTCTCGAAACCGAGCGGCTTGAGACGTGCGTATTTATGGCTGCAACCCAATTCGGCCCGATGCCCATGTGTGAATACAACGCTCGGCGTGATGAGGTAATGTTGCAGCCTGTGCGCCTAATGAGTGGCCGCGTTTGGCAGCCCCTTGCCGGGCGCACGCCGCAGCCTTTTTCCGAGGCGACAAAGTCGTCATCGCCCGCTCACGCGGCCAAGGTGTACCCAATAAAATTTTTAAAAGGGCGGGCACGCAAAGTCGCCCTCGATCGCCGTCACCTGCGCAATCTGCCAACACCATGATCAAATTCCTTCAAATTGCACTTGTGCTCTTGGTATTGTCTGGCTGTGCAACACATGTATCCAGACCAAGCCTCTCCCAGCCGGTGGCTACGCTTTCAGCACAAACGGCGCAGGCGGCATGGGCGCGGGTGTTGGAGCAGTTCGTTAACGAGCAAGGAGAAGTTGATTTCGTCGCGCTAAACGCCAACCGTGGCGACTTAGACACGTACCTGAACTTCATCGCCACTTCACCCGCCCGCGCGCTGGTGTCAAAGCCGCACCGACTTGCCCACCTCATCAATAGTTACAACGCGCTATCGATGTTTAACGTTCTCCATTTGGGTATTCCGGAAAGTAACGCTTCGCTCAGCGCGAAAGCAACGTTTTTTTTCTTGCAGAAGTATGAAATCGGCGGCGAATTTCTCTCGCTTTATGCTTTCGAAAATGAGGTGATTCGCAAAGAAGGGGAGCCGCGCATTCACTGGGCTTTGAATTGCAGCGCAGTAAGCTGCCCAACCCTTCCGCGCACGCCTTTTACAGCCGAAAATATTGAAGTAGAGCTCGAACGGGAAGCACGAAATTTCTTCAATAGTGAAAAGCATATTCGTGTGGACCCTACAAATAAGCAAATTTGGTTGAGCGAAATATTTTGGTTATTTCCAGAAGATTTTGTGCCCGCTGCCGCTGTGAGCTTTTCGGCTTACGCGCAGCGGTACACAAATGTGCGACTCCCCGACGGCTACGCCGAGCGGAAAATCCCCTACGACTGGACGATTGCGAACTCCAGCCGCCCGCGCTAATACTACCCCGCGTGGAGCGCTAAAGCTGGCTCCTCCCCCCAGCGGGGGGAGGTTGGGAGGCCACATGTTTTAGAAGCCATTAAAAGTGCGGCTGGCTCCTCCCCTCAGCGGGGGGAGGTTGGGAGGGGGGCAACGTCGGCGCGCGCGGATAGTTTTC
>JANMDS010000496.1:0-13842 GCA_031376405.1 Betaproteobacteria bacterium | reverse complement strand
AACTCCACCCACTCAATCGCATCCACATACACCGCTAAATACCAATCGGACATCTGCTGCGGAATAATTTCTGCGGTGACCCCGAACATGCCCGTAATCATGAGCCGCTGGATGTGATGGGCATAGCCATACTCGAGCGTTTGCCCGATGCATTGGCGCATACAGTTCATCTTGGTCTCGCCCGTCCAATACCATTTCGGAAGTGGGTTGCTATGCGCAAAATGATTGGCGGTTTTCATTCCGGGCATATCGAGAAAATACACCCCGCGCATGAACTCCCGCCAGCCGAGCACTTGCCGAATGAAGCCTTCCGCGCTCGCCAAATCTACCTTGCCCGCGCGATACGCAGCTTGCGCTTTCGCAATGACTTCGCGCGGGTTGAGAAGCTTTAAGTTCAGCGAAGTGGAGAGCAAAGAATGCCAGCCAAACGTAAGATTGGTCCACATCGCATCTTGATGCGCGCCAAAATCTGGTAACCGCTTCGCAATGAAATCATCGAGCGCGCGCAGGGCTTCTTCGCGGGTAGTGGGCCAATTAAAGTTTGTAAGATTTCCCGGATGGGCGGCGAACTCTTTTTCAACTAACGAGAGCACTTCTTTAGTAATGGAATCGTGGGCAAAGTTAAGCGGCTTTGGTACGTTTTGCGGCCCAGCCTTGCCGAAGGCTTTGCGATTTTCTGCATCGTAATTCCATTGCCCGCCTTCGGGTTCTGCGCCTTCCATGAGCACATCGTATTTGCGACGCACCACGCGGTAGAAAAATTCCATTCGCAACGATTTATTCGTGCCAGCCCATTCCCTAAACTCCTCTTGCGTGCAAAGGAAATGGGTATCCACACGGATATCTAAAGGCACAGAAAGTGCGCTACACGCATCTTGCAGCGCAGCCATTACGCGTAAATCACCAGGCTCTACGCAGATGACCGCGCTGGGCTTGTTGGCAAGGATTTCCGCTTGCAAACCCGCAGCCAGCGACGCATCGTTTTCTACGCCAAGCGCGCGATAGTGAACGCTGAAACCTTGCCCGAGCAACCATTGCGCGTGATGGCGCATCGCGGTAATAAATAACGCCGTGCGTACTTTTGAAGACCATACATGCGTGCTTTCCTCGCGGGCCTCGATCATCACGACGATATCGCGCTTTTTATCCGCATCACGTAATGCGGCCGATTCCCGATCAAGCTGATCGCCAAGGATCAAAATGAGATTTCGAATTTTCATATCTAAACGATACCTGCAGCGCAAAAGCGCCCTAAATTTAGTCAAACTAGTTAGAAAAAATACCGCTTTTTCGCCGCAGGTATTACGCCGCTAATACGTTGCGCGTCCACCGGTGATATCAAATACACCACCCGTGGTGAACGAGCAATCTTCGCTTGCAAGCCAGGCCACCATCGTGGCGATTTCTTCAACCTGAACGAAACGACCCATCGGGATTTTTGATTTCATGAAGGCAATGTGCTCTGGCGTCATCTGTTTGAAAATATCCGTTTCCGCTGCGGCGGGAGTGATGCAATTGCACAACACGCCCGTTTGCGCGAGCTCTTTGCCCAGCGATTTGGTCAAGCCAATCACACCCGCTTTCGCCGCGCTGTAGGCAGGGGCGTTCGGGTTGCCTTCCTTGCCCGCAACGGAAGCGATGTTCACGATACGGCCATATTTGTTCGCAATCATGTGCGGGGCGAAGGCACGGCAGCCTAAAAACACACCGATCAAATCAAGCTCCACCACCGCCCGAAAATCGGCGGGCGTGTATTCCCATGTTTTAATGTTTGGGCCTGTTATGCCAGCGTTGTTCACCAAAATATCCACCTTGCCAAACGCAGCCACGCACGCGATGGCGGCGGCGTCCACCTGCTCCGCGTTGGTTACATCGACTACGCGTGTCGAAGCGCTCGCTCCTAGTTGAGTTTTCGCCTCGGTCAGCGCAGCGGGGTCAATATCCCAAAGCTCCACTTTCGCACCACTTCTCAAAAAACGTTGGGCGATTGCAAAACCAATGCCGCGCGCGCCGCCGGTGATGACTGCGCTGCGTTGTGTGAGATCGTAGGAGTTCATGCGGAGAAGTGAAATGATGTGTTCCTTGATTATCGCAAGCTTTGGCCGCACACCTTGCAAGAAACTACAATCTACGTTCGCTGCAGCACAAAAACCATCGATACCTGCGGCGCAAAATGTCCCCTTTTCTTACTTTATCTCCCCAAAAAACATGACCTTTGGCATCCTCGCAGCGCTCGGCGCCGGCATGATCTGGGGCTTTGTGTTTATCGCGCCGGTGATCGCGCACGCGCATTCGCCGTGGACGCTTGCGCTTTCCCGCTACACCGTGTTCGGCCTCATCTCGCTTGTGATGTACCGCTTATTTGTGCCTGCAGAAAAACGCAAAGCGTATCGCGCGGATCGTAGCCTATGGGTAAGCGCGTTTTGGCTCGCGCTGGTGGGCAATCTTATTTACTACGTGTTGCTCTCGCTGGGCATTCAGGCGCTGGGTGTGCCCCTGGTTACGCTCGTGATTGGTACGCTGCCGGTTGTAGTAAGCGTGTGTGCCAATTGGCGGGATGGGAGCGTGCGTTGGCGCGTGTTGATCTTGCCGGGGCTCTTGATCGTCGTGGGCTTTTTGTTGGCCCACCGTGGCGAAACAGGCGTGCGCAGCTATTCCCACGCTGAGCTTACGCTTGGTTTTTCAGGCGCGGTAGGCGCGCTCGTCGCATGGACGATTTATCCCATCTACAACGATAAATTCATCAAAGCCCACCCCGAAGTTGAGATGTTGGGCTGGGCATGCATTCAGGGCATTGCGCTGTTGCCACTCGTGGCGTGCTTGCTCGTGCTCACCCACTTTTTCGGGCCTGCGGCTCACAGCATTTTTGCCGGTGACATTAAGCGCTTGTTGCTCGCCGCGTTGATCGCGGGCGTGTTGTCGTCATGGCTCGGTACATGGCTGTGGAACATCGCCAGCCAACGTTTGCCCGCAGCGCTGGCGGGGCAGTTGATTGTGTTTGAAACGGTGTTTTCTTTGCTCTACGGCTTCGCGCTCGATCGCCGCTGGCCGCAGCCGATGGTGTGGCTGGGCATTGGGTGTTTATTGTGTGGCGTGTTGGCGGGTGTGCGCGCCTTCCACAGGCAAAAACCGGGGAGATAAATTCAAAAATAGGTGGTATTTACGCCGCAGGTATTGGGACAAAAAAGCGACTATTTCTCCGAATCGGTGAGGCCTTTTACAAACTGCTTTTGCATCGCAACGATGACGAGCACCGGCGGGATGAGCGCGAGGATAGTGGTGGACATAACGATGTGCCAATCCGTAGGCTCTGCGCCGCCACCAATCATTTTTTTAATGGCAACCACCACCACATCAAGCGAGTTGGAGGTCACGATCAAGAGCGGCCACAAATATTGATTCCAACCGTAGATGAACAAAATAACGAATAGCGCGGCGATGTTGGTGCGTGAGAGAGGCAGCAGCATATCTTTGAAAAATCGCATTGGCCCGGCGCCGTCAATCTTCGCCGCTTCTACCAATTCATCGGGGATCGTTAAGAAAAATTGCCGAAACAAAAGCGTGGCTGTAGCCGAGGCAATCAGTGGCAGCGTCAGCCCAGCGTAGCTATTGAGCAAATTTAAGTTGGTAACGACTTGGTACGTCGGGATGATGCGCACTTCGACTGGCAACATGAGCGTGATGAAAATCATCCAGAAAAAAAACATGCGTCCTGGAAATCGAAAGAACACCACCGCGTAGGCGGAGAGCAAGCTCACCGTGATTTTTCCAAACGTTACGACGAGCGCGACGATGAGCGAATTGAGCAGCAGGCGCTTGGCGGGCGGGGACATGTAGGTGCCCGCCGAGCCTTTATCCCACGCGGCCATGTAGTTGCTTAAAAACTGCGAGCCGGGCCACATTTGCATGGGCGTTTGCGCGATATCGCGGGGCGTTAGGGTCGAGGCTACGAAGGTGACGTAAATTGGAAATAAGGTGATGAACGCGCCAATCCACAAAATTAAATGCGGAAACCAATTGCTGCGTTGACCGAGCGTGTTGGTGCTCATATTTAGTAATGCACCTTGCGCTCAACGTAGCGAAATTGAATGGCGGTAAGGGCCACAACCATTACCATCAACACCACCGATTGTGCGGCGGAGGAGCCAATATTAAGCGCGTGTACACCGTCGTAATACACTTTGTAGACCAACACTTCGGTCGCCTTTGCCGGGCCACCGCTGGTGACGGCATCAATGATGCCGAAGGTGTCGAAAAAGGCGTACACGATGTTCACCACCAACAAGAAAAACGTCGTGGGCGAGAGCAGGGGAAATGTGATGGTCCAGAAGCGTTTCCAATTGCTTGCGCCATCGATAGCGGCGGCTTCGAGCAATGCTTTCGGGATGGATTGCAACCCAGCTAAAAAGAACAAAAAGTTATAGCTAATTTGTTTCCACGCAGCAGCCATGATGACCAGGCACATCGCATGATCGCCGTTCAAACGTGGGTTCCAATCCATGCCCATTTTTTTGAGCCAATAGGCCACGATACCGACCGAAGGGCTGAACATAAACAACCACAATACGCCCGCAACAGCTGGCGCAACTGCGTAGGGCAGCACGAGCAAGGTGCGATAAAACGTAGCCCCGCGTACAACCCGCTCGCACATGAGGGCGAGGATGAGCGCAGGGATGAGCGCCGTGAGGGCCACGGCGCTGGAAAAAATGAGGGTGCGGATTAAGGTTTTGACGTAATCGGGGTCCGCAAAAAGCTCTTTGAAATTGGTGAGTCCAACAAAGGTGGAGTGTTGTCCAAAGGCATCTTGCTGGACTACGGAAAGCTGGATGGCCTGCCACGCGGGCCAAAAGAAAAACACAAGCGTAATCGCCACCTGGGGGCTAAGCAGCAGGTAGGGAAGAAATTTACTGTTGAACGTTACACGTCGTTGCATAAAAAGGCAGCTAGGCGAGGACTAAAGATCGGATGATTGTGAATCGTGAATCGTGAGGGGCGTGGTCTATCCACCGAGGCTCACAAATCACAAATCACAAATCACGATTTCCCCATCAATTCGCGGCCACAGCCGTTTTCTCAAACGCACGCATCGCTGCGTTGCCACGGTTTTGCGCATTCACTACCGCTTCTTTCGCCGTTTGCTTACCTTGCAGCGCCTTCTCTACTTCTTCGTGATAGAAATCGCGAATTTCTGTCCAGCGCCCGAAGCGGTAACCGCCAGTATTGTCGCCTTGCTTGCCAACGATGAGCGAGTTAATCGCCACGGCGGTGCGCGGGTCTTTATCGTAATAGCCTTTGTCGGCCAACTGCTTAAATGCGGCGTTGGTCGCTGGCAAAAATCCAGTCGTATTCGACCATTCCACCATGACCGGCGTGGATTTCAAATACTCTAAAAATTTCGCAATCCCGCGATTTTCTACGTCGGTGCGTTTGGGGGAATTAAATACCCACAAGGAAGCGCCGCCTACCGTGGTGGCGTAAGGGCCGCCTGCCGCCTCTGGCCAATAAGGCAATGGCGCAACCGCCCACTCAAACTTTGCATCGCGCACATAGCCGCCAAACGCGCCGGAGCTTTGCGTAATCATCGCGCACTCGCCGTTTTGGAAGGAGGCCGAGGCATCATTGCTGCGGCCTTTGTAGTCAAAGCTCTTATCCTTTTGCATGTCCATGAGCATTTGTACTTGCTTGGTGTACATCGGATCATTTGCAAAATTAAGTTCCGCATCCAACCCGCCGCGGCCATTGGCTTGGGTGGAAAGGGCTACGTTATGGCGTGCGCCGAATTGCTCAAGCTGAATCCAAGCGAGCCAAGTGGTGGTAAAGCCACAAGTGGTCGCGCCGGAAGCAACGATTTTTTTAGCCGCGGCTTGCAGATCAGGCCAGGTTGCGGGCGGCTTGTTCGGGTCGAGACCGGCTTTTTTGAACGCGTCTTTGTTATAGAACATCACCGCTGTCGATACATTCAATGGCATCGAAAGCAACGAGCCATCTTTCAAACCATAGTAGCCCCGCGCAGGGGCGATAAATTCGGCAGGATTAAATTGCATGCCTGCGCGCTTGAACACGTCGGATACCGGCACAATCGCGCCCTTCGCGCCCATCATGTCGCCCGAGCCCGCATCAAACATCTGCATGATGTGCGGTGGGTTGCCTGCGCGAAATGCCGCTACGGCCGCCGCGCGCTGCTCAGGGTATTGCCCTTTGAAGGACACCACCACTTTGTATTCAGACTGGGATTTGTTGAAATCTTCGCCGATTTTGGTCAGTGTTTCGCCGCCTAGGCCCGTTAAACCCATCCACATTTGAATTTCAGTTTGGGCCTGTGCCAACGAACCCGCCGCGACCATCGCGCTTGTAAACGCCGTGATCAACGCTTTTCTACCTAAAAACATGTTTCTCTCCTTTTTGGGATTGCAGAACTACTTGCCGGTAAGTGTAATCCGAGTTTGTGTAATCCAGATTACAGTTTTTTTCGCGATGAGATTTCGCGTTACTGCGACCGCAAAGGTGTTTTTTGCCATACCTGCGGCGTGAAAAGCGCACGTTTTCAAGATTATCTCCCAAAGTACGGACTTTTTTAAGCTGCCGCAGCTGGAAAGGGATCGTTACAACCGAGCAAGGTTTCGGAGTACAGATTAGGTGCATGGAATGTGCCCCTACAATGAGGCTATGGCCTGGAACGCACTTCATTTTGTAGCTCCCGAAACCGCTGCCGACGCGGCGTGTGACGCGTTGCTTACGGCCGGAGCGTTGAGCGTGGATGTAGCCGACGCCGATGCTGGGACTGAAGCGGAGCGGGCTATTTTTCGTGAACCTACATATCCGAGCCCTGTGCGTTGGAATGCAAATTTACTCTGTGCGCTGTTTGCGGAATCCACCGAGCCCGCTTCGCTGAGAGCGCTCGCGCAGGCAGTGGGCGACGAATTGGAATTCGTGCCCCAGCATGTTTCGGTATCGCGTTTGGACGACGCCGATTGGGTACGGACGACCCAATCGCAGTTTGCGCCGATCGAAATTGAGCCCACACTTTGGATCGTGCCAACATGGTGTAAGCCGCCGAATAAGACCGCGCTCAATTTGGTACTCGACCCTGGTTTGGCGTTTGGCACTGGCAGCCACCCGACCACGGCGCTTTGTTTGCGGTGGATCGCCGAGCAAGCGCGTGCGGGTGCGTTGCAAGGTAAGGCGGTGCTCGATTATGGTTGTGGCTCCGGCATTTTGGCTATCGCTGCAGCCCGTTTAGGCGCGGGCGAAACGGTAGGGAGCGATATTGACCCGCAGGCGATTTTGGTTTCAAAAGAAAACGCTGCACGCAACCTCGCACCCGAAGTGCAGTGGATGTTGCCCGACACCGTTCCGAAGGGCCCTTACCCAATTGTGGTGGCAAACATCTTGGCCAACCCGCTTACCGTACTAGCGCCAATGCTGTGCAGCTACCTAGCGCCCGGCGGCTCCATTATCCTGGCGGGTATCTTGCCCGAACAGGTAGAAAAAGTAACCAACGCCTACGCGCCGTGGGTAAAGCTGTCCGTGCAGGCTGAGCGGGACGGTTGGCAATTGTTGGGCGGTATGCGTGCAGCGTAAGGACGCACCACCGTCTGAGAAAAAACCGCCTAAAATGCTGCTTCAATGAGCGACGACGAACTGCATCTACCCATCACGCGCTGCCCGCATTGCAAAACGGCATTTCGCGTGCGTGAATCCCAACTCACTTTGCGCCACGGCATGGTGCGATGCGGCGCATGTCGTGGTGTGTTTAACGCCATCCAACACTTATTGCACCAACGCGGCAACACGATAACAATCATGCCCGCACCAGGCGATCACGTACCCGAGGGCTATGTGGCCGCACCGGCTCAGCTCGACCCGTTGACGCTCATGCCCGAGGAGATACGCGCTGCGGCGGTGCCGCCTATTGCGCTCGCGCCGCCATTCGTTGCCCAGAACGTCGAGCAAACCGCTATTGAACGCGCGATTGCCTCGCCAACAAAAGCGCCGGTATCGAAAGCGCTGATCGCAGAATCAGTGCCTGATTCTTCATCAATTGAAGGGCAGAATGGGGCTGCAATTCCGCTTCCACCGCCGCAACTGATGACCGCCGTGGATTCAAAGGCATCCGATGAATCGTTTTCGAAGCCGCCTCCTCCCATGGAGGCGCTCCCTGCTCAAAAGCCTGTCACCGCGAATGCGAATAATCTAGTTGAGCACGAGATTTACACCGACGTGCTGGAGGCCAAGTTAGCTGGCATGGGGCGACCGCCCGATGCAATGGATCGTTTCGAGTGGAAGCCCAAGCGGGGCCCAAACGCTGCGTGGATGAGTGCGCTTTGGACGCTATTTGCGCTCGCATTGTCCGCACTATTCGTTGCGCAAGCCGCGATTATTTTTCGCAACGATTTAGCGGTGCGCGTGCCCGCGCTGCGCGCACCACTCACGCAAGCCTGCGACAAACTTGGCTGCAAAGTTGCCGCACCAGTTCGGGAAAATTTCATTGTGATTGATGGTGCCGAGTTCCAGGCGGATGCGTCCCACACTGGGCTTTATGTCTTTAGCGCTACGCTCAAAAACAAACATGAACTCGCCGCGGCGTACCCGTATCTTGTCATCACCCTAACTGGGCTTAACAACCAAATTTTGTCCCGTCGAATTTTCGCGCCCCAAGAGTTTGTGCCGGGAAATGCGGACTTAAAAGCGGGCTTGTCAGGGCAAGGTGAGGTTGAGTTCAAACTATGGATTGATGCCAGCACCATCAGTCCTGTTGGCTTTGATGTGCGTACCACTTACGCGCCCGCTTCCTAGACCGCGGGCGTGCAGCGATGCCCTCAGAACACAGCGCTTTCGATCATCAATCTAGCAGCTCGTTTCCGCACTTTATCGCGCTTACATTTCTGTTCATTATCATTTACACCTCGCTCGAGCCGTTTCGGGGCTGGAGTCGCCCTGAGCACGATGTTTTGAAAACGTTTTTTGAAGGATTTAGAGCGCGGCGCTGGATGTCGTTCGATAGTCTTATCAATCTTTGCGTGTACGTGCCACTCGGCTTCGGACTCGCGGGGATGACTAGATCTGCTGGGCGGGCGCTGCTGCTCTGTTCCTGCGTCTCCATTGCCTTGGAGCTCACCCAAAGTCTGTTGCCTACGCGGCACCCGTCCGCGCTCGACTGGTTGCTAAACACAACCGGTGCGCTCATAGGCATTTGGTGTTTTACCAAGAGTCAAAATTGGCGCTGGATTGGGGCGCTTACGTACAAATTTCGGCAAGCGTGGATTCCCGGTATTCGTGGAGATTATGGTATCGCTGTGTTGATCGTTTTTTTGATCGCGCACTTGAATCCCGGCTTATCGCCGTTTTCATCGACCTATTTTCTGCCAGCTTCAGGCACGATTGAGCCTGGCCTCGCTTTTTTACAAGCTACACATACTGGGCTCAACGTAATTGCTGTGGGCTTTTTTGCCGATTTGCTCGCACGAACCCGACGCAATGGGGGTGTGATGTTACTCGCGGTTTTGCTCATCGCCATGCTCTCCAAAACGCTTCTCGCGGCCGCCCTTTTACGTCCTGGGCTTTGGGGGCTCTGGTTCTCACCACAGGTGGCCATAGGCATCGCCCTTGGCGCGGTGGGTTTATTGGCATTCTTTTGGGTGCCTGCTGCCCAAAAGCGGGTGCTTTGCAACATCAGCGTTATCATCGCGCTGTTACTCCCTGCGTTGGCGCCAGACTGGGCGCTAGCGAATGCGCCGGTACGCGCTTTCGATTGGAACTACGGACATCTTCTAAACTTCAACGAATTGTCGCAAACACTACTGCGGCTGTGGCCCTTGCTGGTCTCGGTTTATTTGTTAACGACCGCTGGCAATCCTTACCAAGATCGAAAAAAATGAGCTACTTTCAACATCACGTCTTTTTTTGCACCAATAAGCGTGAAAACGGTGAAGCCTCTTGCGGCAACCACGACGCAACTGAGCTGCAGGCCTACGCCAAGCAAAAGTGTAAAGAACACAACCTAAACGGTGCGGGCAAAGTGCGTATCAACAAAGCGGGCTGTCTGGATCGTTGTGAGCATGGTCCCGTTTGTGTGGTGTACCCGCAGGAAGTTTGGTACACGATGGTAGATAAACACGATATCGATGAAATTGTGACCGAGCATTTGATTGGTGGGCGCGTTGTGGAACGGTTACGCATTAAGTAAATGCTGCACGAGCGAACAACCATCCCTGGGCCAGCTGGCGCATTAGAAATTGCTATCGAAGGTGCAGCTTCGCCGCGCGCGCTCGCACTGGTGTGTCACCCGCACCCGCTTTTTAGCGGCACGATGGATAACAAGGTGGTCACCACGCTCTCTAAAGCGTTTGAAGAGCTTGGCTGCGCCGTTGTGCGCTTTAATTTTCGGGGCGTGGGTAAAAGCGAGGGCGTATACGATGAAGGGCGGGGTGAGGTTGACGATGCCAGCGCAGCGCTCATGCATTTGCGCAGCGTTTGTAGCGAAGGCTTGCCGGTTTTGCTCTCAGGTTTTAGCTTTGGGAGCTTTGTTGCCGCAACTTTAGCTCCGCGCGTGCCCCATCGCAAGTTGGTGCTCGTTGGCCCCGCAGTGTCGCGTTTTGCCGTGCCCGGGGTTGCCGCCGATACGGTAATCATCCACGGCGAAGCGGATGACGTTGTGCCGCTCGCAGACGTCCTTGATTGGGCCCGCCCGCAGGCGCTTCCCGTTACCGTTTTCCCTGGCAGCGGTCACTTTTTTCATGGGCAACTGCTTGCCCTCAAGCACGCAGTGAAACAAGCATGTCAGTTTTAAAGCTGGAAGCGGTTCATAAACGCTTTGGTGAGCGCGAGGTCGTGCGCGGGCTTTCGCTCACCGTTGAGCGCGGCGCGTGTTTTGGTTTACTAGGACCAAACGGAGCCGGAAAAACAACAACACTCAAAATGTGTTTGGGGTTATCCACCCCCAGTGCCGGGCGTATCAATTTGCTTGGACATGTATTGCCGAAAGAGGCGGTTGAAGCCCGTAAGCGCGTGGGGGTCGTGCCGCAGTTCGACAACCTCGACCCCGATTTCACTTGTGCGGAAAACTTACTCGTTTGGGGCCGGTATTTCGGCTTGTCTGATGCGTCCACGCGCAAAAAAACTGCGGATATCTTGGAGTTTGCGGGTCTGATCGGTCGCGACGATACACCAGTGCAGCAGCTCTCGGGCGGTATGAAACGCCGACTCACGCTAGCACGCGCCCTCATAAACGACCCTGAGTTTTTAGTGCTCGATGAACCAACAACGGGTCTTGATCCGCAAGCGCGTCATTTAATTTGGGATCGCTTAAAAGAGCTCACCCGTCGAGGAGTCACCATCCTCATCACTACGCACTTCATGGATGAAGCCGAGCGCTTGTGTACCCAACTTGCGGTAATCGATCGCGGGCAACGGATTGCATTGGGCACTCCCCGTGAGCTCATCGCAAACACCTCTGAGCCGGAGGTGATTGAAGTGTATGGCGATGGGCTCGCCTTTGCGCGCACCGCCGCCGCTGCGTTTAGCGCGCGCATTGAACAATCGGGTGAGACACTTTTTTGTTACACCGCAGATGCGCGCGCGCTCATGCAGGCGTTAGCCCAGCTTAAAGACATTCGCACGCTGCATCGCCCGGCAAATTTGGAAGATGTATTTATTAAGCTAACGGGAAGGGAATTGCGTGACTAATCTCCTTCCCGCAGTGAGCCGCCGATGGGTCGCGGTGTGGCAACGCATTTATCTCGCGTGGCGAAAAGTAGCGCTCGGCTCGCTCATGTATTCCACCATCGAGCCACTGCTTTATATGTTGGGTATGGGTTACGGCTTGGGCAAACTCGTTGGTGAACTAAACGGTTTACCTTACATCGTTTTTGTGGCCACAGGCTCCATTTGCTTTTCAGCCTACATGGGCGCCTCTTTCGAGGCGTTGTATTCCGCATTCGCGCGTATGCACATTCAGCGCACCTGGGAGGGCATACTTAATGCACCCGTATCGCTAGATGATATTTTGTTTGCCGAGTGGGTTTTCGCCGCTTGCAAAGCTGCAATGGCAGGCACATTTTATCTTATTGCCATGGCCCTGATGGGCTTGGTTAAAACACCGCTGGCATTGTTAACGTTACCGGTGCTGTTTCTCGTCGGTCTCTGCGCCGCCGGCATTGCCTTGGCGGTGACAAGTCAGGCTAAGAGTTACGATTTCTTTTCGTACTTCATTACCCTAGCGGTAACGCCCATGAGCCTACTGTGCGATGTATTTTTTCCAATTGCTCAAATGCCCGCAGCTGTGCAATGGTTTGCCAATGTACTGCCACTGACCCATGCGGTGGCCATTGTGCGCCCCCTTTTGACTGGGCAATGGCCTGTAGGTATCGCGCTGCATGCGCTCGTGCTGTTCAGTTATGGCGCAATTGGGTTTATCATCGCTACACGCTTGATGCGTAAAAGGATTCTCGGTTAATGTTGTGGCTTAAATCTTTTCATATTATTTTTGTGACTACGTGGTTTGCTGCGCTGTTTTATCTGCCACGCTTATTCGTCTATCACATTGATTCTCTGAATGAAGGCGACACCCGAGGCAGCGAGCGCTTCAAAGTAATGGAGAAGAAACTTTTCTACGGCATCATGACACCGAGCGCCGTGCTTGCAATCGGTTTTGGTTTGGCGCTGTTGGGTTATGGCTTTAAAGGCGGTTGGCTGCACGCGAAGCTTGCGCTCGTGGCATTGCTCGTGGTATTCCATCTATGTTGCGGTAAGTATTTAAATGACTTTAAACACGACCGTAACACCAAGTCGCGAAAATTTTTCCTACTTTTTAACGAGATTCCGACCATTCCGCTCTTTGGTGGTGTGTTGTTAGTGATTTTCAAACCGTTCTAAGGACGCACAATGGCCTCCCCACCACCGCGAAAAAAAATCGCGCTTCCTGCGCCACGTACCGATGCGTCAGCGGGCGATAAAAAGCGCGGTGTACGCGTTCGTGGCGGTGCGCCTGCTACCTTTCGAAAGCCTGAGGCGCTGAGAGACGGACAAACGCCCACCCCGCGTAAGTCGCGTCCGCCAGGCGATGGCGATGCCCGACCACCGCGCGCGTTTGATCGGGATGCACGCCCGCCGCGCGAAGGAGATTCAAGACCACCGCGTTCGCTGGATCGGGATGCACGCCCGCCACGTTCGTTTGATCGAGATTCCCGTCCGCCACGCGAGGGGGATTCAAGACCGCCACGTTCGTTTGATCGTGACTCACGCCCGCCACGCGATGGTGATTCAAGACCACCACGTTCGTTTGATCGGGATGCACGCCCGCCACGCGAAGGTGATTCAAGACCGCCGCGTTCGTTTGACCGTGACTCACGCCCTCCACGTGACGGAGATTCGAGACCGCCTCGCACGTTCGATCGGGATGCTCGCCCACCCCGCGACGGCGACTCGCGTCCGCCGCGCCGCTTTGAGCCCGGCGGTGATTCCCGCCCAGCCCGTCCAATCAACAGAGAAGGTGGCGGTTACCCGCGTAAGTTCGAGCGTGACCCTACTACCCGCGCGCCGCGTGGTGATGTGCAAACTGCGAGCGAAGGGAAAGCGGAATTTTCCCTTTTAGGGACGCAGACTTTTTTTGCGACGTGTCCGCGTGGGCTGGAAAGCGTGTTGCGCGAAGAGTTGTTGGCGCTTGGCTTGGCTGGTATCGAGATCGTGCCCGGCGGTGCGATGTTCAAAGGAACGTTCATTCGGGGAATCGAAGCAAACCTAGAAAGCCGTGTGGCCAGCCGCGTGATGTTACAAGTGGCAATGGGCACGTATCGCGGGGAAGAGGATATTTTCGCGCTTGCCAAGCGTGTAAATTGGCACGAT
>JANMDS010000490.1:0-51756 GCA_031376405.1 Betaproteobacteria bacterium | reverse complement strand
TTGGTTTGCTGCTGGGTTTTCTCGGCGTTTCTATTTTTTCCCACACGCTTCCCATGACTAAGCTCGCGTTGGCTGGAGGCATGGCGGCGCCGGTTGTGTCGTTTGGGCGCGCGGTGTTGGCGGCGACGATTGCACTTGCGGTGCTCCTAATTGCAAAAGTGAAGTTCCCCGCGCGTGAACATCGGCGCAATATATTGTTAGCTACTGTAGGCATCGGCTTTGGCTGGCCCACGATGACAACCATTGCCTTGCAATTTACCGATCCTTCGCACGCGGCGGTTGTTAATGGCTTATTGCCATTTTCCACCGCGCTCGTGGGATCACTCATGACCAAGCATTGGCCACGCCCCGCGTTTTGGGTGTGCGCACTAGCGGGGGCGGCGGTGGTGTGTGGCTATGCGTATTGGCGTGGATCGGGTGGTTTTCACCCAGCCGATGCGATCATGCTGGTAGGCGTCGCGCTCGGGGGTTTGGGCTACGCTGCGGGAGCGCAGGTTTCCAAACACATGCCGGGTTGGCAGGTGATCTCCTGGGTGCTGGTGTTCGGCTTACCGATCACCATTCCGATTGCGGTTTACTATGCGCCGGCCGTGTCGAGCATCACCGCAACGGCGTGGGGCGCGTTTCTTTATTTGGCAGTGATGAGCCAATACGTAGGCTTCTTTTTTTGGTACAGCGGGCTGGCCAAAGGCGGGATCGCAAAGGTTTCGCAGGTGCAGCTTTTGCAAATATTTTTAACGCTCATCGGTTCGTATTTTTTAGTCGGCGAAAAGCTTATGCCCGAAACCTGGCTTGCTGCGATTGCTACGGTTGTTATCATCGCAGTATCTCGCAAACTGTAACCCGCCATGAGCACCGCAATGATGACCGGCTTCGGTAATTCGTTCGCTACCGAAGCCCTACCAAACACCCTGCCGCAAGGGCGCAATTCGCCGCAGCGCGTGGCACACAGCTTGTATGCAGAGCAGTTTTCAGGCGCCGCGTTTACGGCGCCACGGGCACATAATCTGCGTTCCTGGCTCTATCGGTTGCGCCCTGCTGCCGTGCACGGTCAGTTCGCACCCTATTTTGGAAATGCAGCATTTCAAAGTGGCCCCTTCCCAAGCGCGCCGCCAAACCAAATGCGTTGGGATCCTCCGCCCTTACCTGCGGCGCAAAATGTGGATTTTTTAGACGGAATCTCCACGCAAATGGGCAATGGGAGCGCTGAATCGCGCATGGGCAGCGCGGTGCATGTGTACGCTGCGAACGCTTCGATGCAAGGGCGCTTTTTTTATAACGCAGATGCCGAAATGCTCATCGTGCCGCAGCAAGGGCGGTTGCGTTTCGCCACCGAATTGGGCACGTTTGATCTTGCGCCTACGATGATCGGGGTCATCCCGCGTGGCGTGCGGTTTCGGGTGGAATTACTAGATGGTCAGGCGCGCGGCTACATTTGCGAAAACTACGGTCAGCCATTTGAGCTTCCCGGCCTCGGACCGATTGGCTCAAACGGCTTAGCGAATGCACGCGATTTTGAAACCCCCGCTGCGCAGTTCGAAGATGTAGCAGGCGAATTCGAATTGATCGCAAAATTTGATGGGCAATTGTGGCGCGCACCGATTGGCCATTCACCGTTAGATGTGGTGGCCTGGCACGGCAACTACGCGCCGTATCGGTACGATCTCACGCGCTTCAATGCGATCGGTACGGTGAGCTTTGACCATCCGGATCCGTCTATTTTTACGGTACTCACATCACCAACGGATCAAGTGGGCACGGCGAACGTTGATTTCGTGATCTTCCCGCCGCGCTGGATGGTGGGGGAAAATACCTTCCGCCCACCGTGGTTTCATCGTAATGTGATGAGCGAATGCATGGGGCTGATTGTCGGCGAATACGATGCGAAGGCTGCGGGCTTCACCCCTGGTGGCATGAGCTTACACAACTGCATGAGCGGGCACGGGCCGGATGCAGCTACATTTGAGAAAGCCAGCGCTGCAGAATTAAAACCACACAAAATTGATGGCACGATGGCGTTCATGTTCGAGTCGTCCCGTGTGTACCGGCCCACCGCGCAGGCAATGAATTCGCCAACATTCCAAAACGACTATTTGGCGTGCTGGCAAGGACTAAAAAAGAACGCTTCTTTAAGGCAAAACCCATGAAGTTCGCAACGTACAAAAACAACACCCGCGACGGTGAACTGCGCGTCGTTTCGCGCGATCTCTCGCGCTGCCAAGCGGTGCCTGAAATCGCGCGTACTCTGCAAGCGGCGTTGGATGATTGGGATACGCTCGCGCCGCAACTGTTAGAAGCCTACGAAGCGCTTAACCACGCGGACTATAGCGTGGCCCGCCACGCCGAGGCCTTTGAGGCCGCGCGTTGCATGGCGCCGATCCCGCGTGCGACCCAATGGGCGGATGGCTCGGCGTATGTAAATCATGTAGAGCTCGTGCGCAAGGCACGGGGCGCGGAGATGCCCAAAGAGTTTTGGACCGATCCACTCATGTATCAAGGTGGGTCCGACGCATTCATTGGGCCCTGCGACGACGTGCCCCTCGCCGATGAAGCGTGGGGCATCGATTTTGAAGGCGAAATTGCGATTGTGACTGGCGACGTGCCGATGGGCACAACACCCGGCGAAGCCCGGCAATACATTCGTTTGCTCATGCTGGTAAACGATGTGAGCCTACGTAATTTAATTCCGAACGAACTTGGAAAAGGCTTTGGTTTTTTCCAAAGCAAACCGTCGTCGTCGTTCTCGCCCGTAGCCGTTACGCCCGACGAATTAGGTGATATGTGGTACGACGCGCGAGTGCATTCGCCTTTAGTTGTTCACTACAACAACGCGCTCTTTGGCCAACCGAATGCCGGGGTGGACATGACGTTTGATTTCGGTCAACTCATCGCCCACGCTGCGAAAACCCGCCCACTTGGTTGCGGCGCTATCATCGGCTCGGGCACGGTCTCGAACAAAGAAAATGGTGGCCCTGGCCGCCCTGCGGCGCAAGGCGGCATCGGTTATTCATGCATCGCCGAGCAGCGAACAATTGAAACGATTAACGCTGGCAAACCGACAACGCCCTTTATGAAGTTTGGCGATACGGTCCGCATTGAACTGTTCGATGCGCGCGGCTTGAGCGTGTTCGGAGCGATTGATCAGCGGGTCGTGCAATATTTAGGTGGGCGTTCGTTCGCGTGGCTGGGGAAAACAACGTTGGAAGAGGGTTCGGACGACGCATAGACCGCCTTGTGCCCGCCTCCAAAGGATTAGACTTTAAAGTGGCATATTTGAGAAATTATCTCCCTAAAAAACGCTGCTTTTCGTCGTCCGCGCAACGCTTGCCTATCACCCTGGTCTAAACGCTTTGCCCAACGAGGCGGGCATATTCAAACGGATCCAGTCCGGATTGCGGGAGATGAGTACCAACACGATCACCGTTGCCAAGTAAGGCAGCATTGCTAAGAACTGCGAAGGTACTTCCACGCCCACGCTTTGTAAGTGAAACCCGATGATGGTGATCGTGCCGAAAATGAGCGCGCCGAGCACTACGCGGCCTGGCCGCCACGTGGCGAAAGTGGTGAGTGCAAGCGCAATCCAACCGCGCCCGGCGACCATGCCTTCTACCCAAAGCGGAGTGTAAATCACGGACAAATACGCACCAGCAACCCCGCAACATGCGCCACCAAAAAGCACGGCTGCAAAACGAATCCAGCGCACGGGATAGCCCAGCTCATGTGCCGATTCGGGGGATTCACCAATCGCTCGCAGCGTTAAGCCCGCGCGGGTGCGAAACAAAAACCAGGCGACGAATGCGGCCAGCGCAAACGAGAGGTAGACCACAACATGCTGACGGAAAACCGCCTCACCAAAAAAAGGGATTTCGCTTAATCCTGGCAGTACCCACTTGGAGGTGACTACGCTCTTGCCAGCGTAACTTTGCCCGATAAATGCAGAAAGCCCTCCACCCAAAATGGAAAGCGCCAAGCCGGTGGCTACTTGATTGGTAACTAACACCAGCGTGAAAAACGCAAACAACGCAGCCGCAGCCATGCCCGCAAGCGCGCCCGCAAGCATTGCAGCCGTTACGCTACCGGTTTCGATACCCACCGCGAAACCGGCAACGGCGGCAATCAACATCATGCCCTCTGCGCCTAAGTTCAATACGCCCGCACGTTCGTTGACGAGTAAACCCAGTGCCGCGAGCAAAATCGGTGCGCTGGCGTTGATGGCGGTGGCGATGAGGGGGGCGAGCGTTTCCATAATTTTTCTTAGAAAATGCGATTTTTAGGGAGATAAATGTCAAATTGGGCTGTTTTTGCGCCGCAGGTATTTACTAAAAAATGCTTCATTTCCATCGCACCCGATAATCAATAAGCGTGTCGCAGGCCAATAGAAAAAACAAGAGCGCGCCCTGAAAAATTCCCGTGATTGAAGAAGGCAAACCGATGCGCGATTGGGCGTATTCGCCACCGATATAAAACACGCTCATGATGAGCGCGCCTAATACCACGCCGACGGGATGCAACCGCCCGATCCACGCGACGATAATCGCCGCAAAGCCATAACCAGGGGAGACCGACGGGATAAGCTGACCGATCGGCCCCATCACTTCAAGCGCCCCGGCGAACCCAGCGAGTCCGCCGCAAATGAGCATCGCCATCCATATGGCTTTGGTGGACGAAAACCCCGCGTAGCGCGCCGCCCGCGCCGCCAAGCCACCCACTTGTAGCTTGTAGCCAATGAAGGCCCGCGACACGAAGAGCGTGCCCACGCCTGCGGCGATGAGCGCGGCAAGAAATCCCCAATGCAGCCTTGTTTTTTCCAAAATATAAGCGAGCTGAAACTCTTTTGAAAACACTTTTGATTGCGGAAAATTGTAGCCATCGGGGTCGCGCAAAGGGCCGGTGCATACATAGATCAGGAGCAGCCCCGCTACATAGGTAAGCATGAGTGACACCAAAATTTCGTTGGCATTAAACCGCGCCCGCAACCACGCCGTGATGCCCGCCCAAAACATGCCGCCCACGATACCAGCAAGGCACGCAAGCGGGATGACGACAGCGCCCGATAACGGCTTGGCCGGTGTATCGAACGCGAGTACGGTTGCGCCCGCGCAAATCGCACCGAGAATGAGCTGGCCTTCCGCGCCGATGTTCCATACGTTGGCTCGGTAGCAAATGGCCAAGCCTACACCACACAAAATAAGCGGAATCGATTTCAACAGCACTTCGCTGATTCCGCGCATATTTGCCAGCGGATCGAGCAAAAATACGCTCAGCGCTTTGAGTGGGTCTTTACCCAGCGAACCAAATAATATTGCGCCAAAAAGGATTGTCAAAAATAGCGCTAATAAAGGCGAAGCGAACATCCACAATCTTGAGCTTTCTGCACGCGGCTGCAAGTGAATCATTCGCCAACCCCTGCGTCGGAGGTGGCTACAGCGCGCGAAGCGGGGCCATCGGGCCACATCCCGCTCATCCACAAACCAATCTGCTCAACGGTGGCGTTCTCGATAGCAACCGTCGGCGAAAGCTCACCTTTGGCCATCACATGCAGCCGGTCGCACAGCGCGAAGAGTTCATCGAGCTCTTCGGAGACGATCAAGATGGCGCACCCGCGTGCTTTGAGCGCCAAAATTTCGGTGTGGATTTGCGCGGCCGCGCCTACGTCCACCCCCCATGTTGGCTGCGCGATCAACATCACCCGCGGCTCGCGCATGAGCTCGCGCCCGACAATAAACTTCTGCAAATTGCCACCCGACAAACTTTTCGCTGCCGCCTGCGGGCCACCCGCTTTCACGCCAAAGCGGGCGATTACTGTTGCTGCCAATTCTCGCGCGGACTGTTTTTGAATCATGCCTTTAATCACCTGCGGAGCCACTTGATGCGACAACAGCGTGTTGTCTGAGAGCGGCATCACCGGCACTGCGCCCCGGCCCAAGCGCTCTTCAGGCACAAATGCGAGCCCGAGGCTGCGCCGCGCCCTTGCATCGAGCCGCCCAGCGGCTACGCTTTCTATTTGCAACCCGTGCGCTTCGGCGAGCGTGGTCTCCCCTGAAAGCGCCGCGATCAGTTCTTGCTGTCCGTTGCCGGAAACACCTGCGATTCCCACGACTTCACCGCCGCGCACTTCCAAAGAAATCGCGTGCAGATCGGTGCCGAACGGATGGGTTTTTTTAAGAGAAAGATTACTTACAGCGAGGCGCACTTCACCCAACGTGACCAGTGCGCGCGCAGGCAGGTGTGGCGCTGCGCCAATCATCATCCTAGATAAGCTTTGAGCGGTTTCTTCACGCGGATCGCAGACGCCTGTCACCTTACCGCCGCGCATCACGGTGGCGGTGTGGCAGAGCGCGCGAATTTCGTCGAGCTTGTGTGAGATGTAGAGTATGGAGCAGCCTTCGCTGGCCAACTGGCGCAAGGTTAAAAACAATTTCTGCACCGCCTGCGGCGTGAGCACCGAGGTGGGCTCGTCCAAAATCAAAAGCTTCGGGTGTGTGAGCAACGCGCGCACGATCTCCACCCGCTGCCGTTCGCCTACCGACAAGGTGTGTACTGGGCGCTGCGCCTCCAGCGGCAAGCCATATTTTTCGCCGGTTTGGGCGATAGATTCGCCCAATTTGCCGCCGAACGCTTTAACCTCGGCGGGAGATAAACCCAGCGCGATGTTTTCTTCCACGGTAAGTGTTTCGAACAATGAGAAGTGTTGAAACACCATGGAAATACCCAGCTTACGCGCCGCATGCGGGTTGGCAATGGCCACGATTTCGCCATTCCATCGCACCTCGCCCGCATCCGGCTTCACCGAGCCGAAAATAATTTTCATGAGCGTTGATTTACCCGCGCCATTTTCACCCAAGACCGCGTGAATTTCTCCGGGTTGAACAGTGAGCGAAACGTCGTCGTTCGCCACCACGGCGGGGTAGCGCTTAGTGATGTGGGCGAGTTCGAGGCGGGGCGTACTGGGCATAGCCGCAATGTAGCGCACTTGCTCCGCAGCCGACCCATAGCTGCGGCGTAAAAATGGCACTTTTCAGAACTTATCTTCTGAAAAATGGGCATTTTTGCGCGCCCCTGTGATCGCTCGCGTTTGCGGTTACGCGTACACTTCGCTCATGCGTACGTTGTCCCGTTTTCTGTCGATTAGCATCATCGCCCTCCTGCTCGGGACGCAGTGGTTTGCGCAGGCGCATCGCGTCGAACACCGCCCAGGAATTGCGCCCACCGGTGCAATGGCCTCCCCACTTTTAGAAGACAGCCACGCGAGCGCGGGGAAATGGGGCCACGACGCATCGACTGTGGAGTGCGCGCTTTACGATGCGCTCACGTGTGGCGCAGCGCTCAATGCAGGGGCGTTCCCGTCGTTTTTTGAAGTTGCATTCCCGTCACTCTTCTTATTTTTCCTCTCCGCGCAGGTCGCGCTGCGGGCACGACGTGCCACAGCGCGAGGGCCGCCGCACTTTGAACTGAGCCTGTTTACCTAAACGCGTGTTGGCGTTGCTGCGCAAAGTGCGCGGCGTGCTCACCCGTTTGGCCGTTCATTTCATTTTCGAAAGCCCATCATGCATACCTTTTCGCGTGGCATCACGCCATCGCTGCTGTTCATTTCAAGCGCAATCTTCGTAACTGTCCCTGCCGTTGCCCAGTCCACACCAGAGAATCCTGCGCGCCCGCTCGAACCCATTGTGGTAACGGGCAATCCATTCAATGTGCGGACACCTGCACGGGCCGATTCTGTCCTCACGGGTGACGCGCTTGCCGACAAATTGCGCGCAACCTTAGGTGAAACGCTCGCGCAATTGCCAGGCGTTTCATCCTCCTACTTCGGCCCCACCGCATCCCGCCCCATTATTCGTGGCTTGGATGGCGAGCGCATTCGTATCATGGAAAATGGTGCAGCGAGTGTGGATGCTGCGTCGCTTTCACCGGATCACGCGGTGCCTATTGATCCCATAGCGGTGTCAAAAATAGAAGTGTTACGTGGGCCTGCGGCATTGCTCTACGGCAGCAATGCCATAGGCGGTGTGGTCAATGCAATTAGTGATCGCATCCCGCGCTCTGCGGAGCTGGGCAATGCGGCGTTCGCTAAAGGAAGCGCTGAAAGCGTGGATAGATCACGCACAATCGCAGCACGACTAGATGGCTTGCGCGATGGCTGGGCGCTTCATCTCGATGGCACCTCGCGCGAATCCGACGATGTGCGTACACCACGCTTTACCTTGCCAGAGGGGCAGGTGAGGGATCGTATCGATAACTCTGCGGCGCGCTCGCAATCAGGTGCGTTCGGCGTTTCTCGCATTGGGCAAGCTGGCTACTTAGGCGTGTCAGTTGATGGTTATAAAAATCGTTACGGCATCGTAGCAACCGACGGCGTAACCATTGATATGCACCGAGAGAAAATTATGGTTGAAGGGCAAACTGCGCTTTCACAATCACTCTTCGCTCAAACCAAGGGCTACCTTACGTGGACGAACTACGCACACGATGAAATCGAAGCGGATGGCGTTGTTGGCACGCGCTTTAGCTCGCGCGCGGTGCAGTGGCGTATCGAGGGTGCCACGCAAAAATTCGGCGTATGGGCTGGCGTAGTCGGCGCATCGGGCGAGCGCACGCAATTTACAGCAATCGGCGACGAAGCATTTGTGCCGCCCAACACGTCTCAAAATACTGCACTTTTTGGGATGGCCCGCGGTCAATATGGCGCCACGGAGCTCAGCGCGGGGGCACGCGTGGAGCGTGCATCGGTGCGCAGCGAAGCGGTGCGCGATGAGGAGGGCGCATTGCGTTTTGGCGAACCGCAGCGCAGAGCGCTTTCTCTGGTCAGCGGTTCGGCGGGTGCTGCCCACAACATAAGCGATTTATTTACCTTGCGCGCGGGGCTGTCGTATACCGAGCGTGCACCGACATTTTTCGAGCGTTTTGCCGATGGCGTACACCTCGCGACTAACGCGGTAGAAGTGGGCGATGTTAATTTAGGTAAAGAGCGGGCGCATCACGCTGAACTTGGTATCGCGTGGAAACAAGCCAACAACCGCTTGCAACTTAACGGCTACGTCACCCGTTTTCGCGACTTCATCTCGCTCGATGCTACCGGCGAAACGCGCGCTGAAGGCGAGCAAGCGCGATTGCCGGTGTACGCGTTTCGTGCCGTGCCTACGCACATCGTGGGTGCAGAAATCGATGGCAGCGTTCGCGTGTTGACTGGTGGCGTAGACGTGGATGTAACCGGAAAATGGGACATCGTGCGCGCGAAAAACCGAGCCACGAATGAGCCACTCGCCCGCATCGCGCCCATGCGCGCGAGCCTAGGCAGCGTCGCGGTGTGGAAAGATTGGCGGGCGCAAGCGGAAGTGGTGCATGTGTGGGCGCAAACGCGCGTGCCAGAGATCGAGCGACTTGCTGCGAGCAACGGCACGGGCGCTACGCCTTCGCACACGCTCGTCAACGCTTCAATTAGCAAAAATTTTGCTTTGGCTGGGCAAATGGGAAAATTCACACTGCGCGGCACGAACTTAACCAACGCGCTAGCCTTTAACGCCAGCTCGATCCAAACTATTCGCGAGCGCAGTCCGTTGCCGGGGCGCAGCGTGTTGTTTTCGATTGAATTGATGTTGTAGATTCACCGCGTGCGTGCACGTTCTCACTAAAAACCTGCGGCGTAAAAACGGCATGTTTTACAACTTATCTCCCAAAATTTACGAGATTTTGGGAGATGCGATTGTGCTCTTCTACTACCACGGGCAGATCCACCGTACTGAGATTGCCTTCTCGCACCACGACCTGCCCGTTTATCACGCTCCATGCTACCTGCGGGGCGAGACAAAATACGAGCGCAGCCAGCGGATCGTGCAGGCCGCCTGCAAACATGTGGTCCGACACATCGAACGCGACTAAGTCGGCGCACATGCCAGGGCTTACGTGCCCGATGTCATCGCGATTAAGCACGGCGGCGCCGCCGCGCGTGGCTATTTCCAATACCTGCCGTGCCGAGAGCGCGGCGGGGTCGCCTGCGTTATTCCCGAGCGATTTCACCCGCGCTAAAAGCATCGCCTGCCGGGCTTCATTCATCATATGCCCCGCGTCGTTGCTGGCACTGCCGTCAACGCCCAGCCCCACGTTCACCCCAGCTTCCAGCCACTTTTTTACCGGCGCGATGCCAGAAGCCAAGCGCATGTTTGACGAAGGGCAGTGCGCGATACCTGTACCCGTGCGGGCAAAAAGCGAAGTACCGTGGGCATCTAAACACACGCAATGCGCGTGCCACACGCCGCGCCCAACCCAACCCAAACTTTCTGCGTATTGGGCCGGTGTTTTACCGAATTTTTCGATGCTATAGGCCACATCGTTGTCGGTCTCGGCCAAGTGCGTGTGCAAACCGACATTGAGCGCGTTCGCCATCTTGGCCGTTTCGCGCATTAAATTTTCGCTTACTGTAAAAGGCGAGCACGGCGCAAGCGCGATGCGCAACATCGCACCGCGTCTCGCATCATGGTATTGCTCCACCACCCGCTGCATGTCTTTCAAAATGAAATGTTCGTCTTCCACCACACTATCCGGTGGCAAGCCGCCCTTGCTTTCGCCTACGCTCATCGCGCCGCGCGTGGCGTGGAAGCGCAGGCCGATGTGCGCGGCTGCTTCGATGCTATGGTCGAGTTTGCAGCCGTTGGGGTAAATGTAGAGATGATCGCTCGAAGTCGTACAACCCGAGAGCATCAACTCCGCCATCGCAATTGTGTTCGATACCGTCACCGCCCGTGGCGTGAGGTTCGCCCAAATAGGGTAGAGCGCGCGCAGCCAATCGAAGAGCTCCGCATTTTGGGCGGCGGGCACAGCGCGGGTTAAGCTTTGCACCATGTGATGATGGGTGTTCACCATGCCGGGCATCAGCACGTGTTTGTGCTGTAAATCGATTACTTCATCGGCGGTCGCGGGTAATTCGCTCGTGGCACCAACGTGCTTGATAAACCCATCTTCACAATACACAGCACCAGACGGGATTTCACGGCGGGCTGCGTCCAATGTGGCGAGTACGAGCGCGTTTTTTATGAGTAACGTAGGCATTACCGGAGTATATAAATTACTTGAATGGCGATGAACTCTCGAGTTCGCTAATCGCGTGGCTAACGCCCGCGCGTTCGCGCGCTAAGAAGCGGGCGACTGCTTTCGCAAAATCGGGGTGTGCGATCCAATGTACCGAATAGGTTTCTACAGGTAAAAAACCGCGGGCTAATTTGTGTTCCCCTTGCGCGCCGCCTTCGAAGCGGTGAACTCCATTTTCAATACACCACGCCAGCGCTTGGTAGTAGCAGGCTTCGAAATGCAAACCCGGCACGTAGCCCAACGCCCCCCAATAGCGTCCGTAAAGCGCATCGGCACTGCGCCAATTGAGTGCGGCGGCAAGCGGCGTTTCGCCTTGATGGGCAATCACCATGACTTGCGCGCTTGGGTTAGCACGGGCAAAGGTTTTGAAAAAATCCAAACTCAAATAGGGCGTAGAGCGATGGCTCAGGTAAGTGTTTTCATAGCACTGATAAAAGTGAACCCAATCGGCGTCGGTGATTTCATCTCCCACTCTCACCGAAAGCGTAACCCCTGCTTCACCGACTTTGCGCCGCTCCTGCTTGATGCGTTTGCGCTTATCGTGGTTCATCGTGCCCAAGTATTCATCGAACGACGAAACCCCCGGGTTTTGCCAGTGAAATTGCACGCCCGAACGCAGCATCGCGCCAGACGCGTTCCATAGTTTTGCCTCGGCTTCATCGCTCAACAAAATGTGCAGTGACGAAACGTTAGCTTGGCTCGCGTAGTGCAATGCCTCGCCGATGCACCGTGCGCGGGTGGCCACGTCCTGTGCGAGCAAGCGCGCGCCGGGACAGGGCGTAAACGGAAGGGCGCTGGTGAGCTTTGGGTAATAGTTTCCGCCCGCTTCGTTAAAGGCGCGTGCCCAAGCCCAATCAAACACGTACTCACCATACGAATGAGATTTGCGGTACAACGGCAGCGCGGCAACAAGCCTATCGCCCGCCCACCACGTAAGGTGTTCCGGCTGCCATCCGGATGTAGTGCTTACGCAACCACTTTTCTCTAACGCGCTCAAGAAGGCGTGCTGCAATAACGGGTGGCTGCCCGCGAGGGCATCCCACTGCACTGCGGAAACTTCGTCAATCGATTGGTGAACCTTCACGCTTGGGGTTCGGTGTTGGTAAGCCATGATTGAACGCGTTCATCGCGCAGTCTTGGAGTTGCCTTCGCCAGCGCCATCCAGGTGCTGAACGCGAGTTTGCATTCACGTTTTTGTGCGAAGCGCTCGCAGCGAATTTCATCTCCTTGCGCAAACATCACTCCAAACGCTTCTGGTATTTCCTCGGCTTTGGCAATCCCTTCGGCGAGCACATAAAACGCTTGTGACGAAAGCGAAAGGTAGGCTTCGCGCTTCGCTGCGTTGCGCAGGTCCGAAAGCACGTCCGCACGATTTACTTTGATTTCGTGCACGATCGGCTCAAGCATGGTCTCCACCGAGGTGTTGCGAATGCTAAACACATCGGGCATGGCGACACGCCAATTCGTTTTTTCTTCTTCCTGACCAGCGACTGCCCGAGCGGAAAGCCCCGTCCACACGATGCGTCCTTCGCGTTGCATCAGGTGGGCTACGCGGGCAACGAGCGCTTCATGGGTATCGGTCACCGCGCGGTTTTTTTGATGCGTTTGCGCTAAGGCTTCGATGCCGGTATCGGTAACCCGCAAACTTTCGCGGCCTTGCGCATCCTGAATTCGCGCGAGCAACCCGAGCGCCAGCAAATCCACTTCAATGTTATCTAGGCAAGGCCAACCGGCTGAGCGATACATCTCGCGCAGTCGACGGGCGTGGGTTCGGGTAAATGGGATGATGGTTGCCGTCACTTGAGTAGTTTACGCAAGGCGAAAAAAAGCGGGCCAGGAAGCCCGCTTTTTATCCTTGTTACGCTGCGTTACTCCGGATCTACTTTTGCATCCTTCACCACTTTGCCCCAGCGCGGCATTTCCGCTTTGATGAGATCAGCAAATGCTTTGGGTGGGCCACCCCCAAGCTCATTGCCTTGCTCCAACATTCTGTTTTTGAGCTCGGGGTCTTGCAAGGCTTTGTTCGCGGCGGCGTTAAGTGTTGCGACGATGTCTGCAGGTAAGCCTTTCGGGCCGATCAAACCTTGCCAGTTTTGTGATTCAAACGCTGGAAAACCCGACTCGGCCATCGTTGGCAAATCGGGGGCAATCGGTGAGCGGTTTTTGCTGGTCACAGCCAACGCACGTAGCTTGCCGGTTTTCATTGAAGGCGCGGCCGTGTACATCTGCTCGAACATCATGTTTGTTTGCCCGCCCAAGAGATCAGTCGTGGCTGCGGAGCCGCTTTTGTAAGGTACGTGGATCATGTCAATACCTGCCAACGCTTCAAAAAGCGCACCGGAAAGGTGGTGCGACCCGCCGATTCCACCTGAGCCGTAGCTCAATTTCCCAGGCGAGGCTTTTGCTGCGGCCACCACATCTGCCACAGTTTTAAACGGCGTATCGGGCTTCACCATCAGCATCAACGGGCCTTTTTCGATCAACATAATCGGTGTCAAATCATTTATCGGATCAAAAGGTAATTTTTTAAATAGCGCATGGTTTACAGCAAGCGGGGCGAAATTACCCATCCCAATGGTGTAGCCATCGGGCTTTGCCTTCGAGATGAATTCAGTGCCCGGATTACCGCCTGCGCCGGGTTTGTTGTCGATAATAATCGGCACGCCCATCGATTGCGACATGAGTTTCGCGATTTGGCGGGCACGGGTATCGGCATTGCCCCCGGCCGCATAAGGCACAATGAAGGTGATGTTTTTGCTAGGGTATTTTTCTTGTGCACTTACTGGTAATGCACATGCTGCGGCGAGCAGTGCGACTACGGTTAATTTGATGTGCTTCATCAATGCTCCTAAAACCCGTTTTTTCGGGAGATAAATCTTAAAAACAGCGCAATTTACGCCGCAGGTATTTAAACAATCGACTGAATTACAGCATTTTTTTAATAAACGTGCCGCACCAAGTTTGCTTTCATCAATATCGTCGTGGCGATTTCTTCGATAGATTTCACCGTCGTGTCAAAACTCATAATGCCGTAGCGCTGCATCATCTGCTCAGCTGAAGCAGTTTCCCATAGGCAATTTTTCATATCGGAATAATTGCTATTGGGGCGACGCTCGTTGCGGATAGATTGCAGCCTGTCCGGCGCGATCGTCAATCCGTAGAGTTTTTGCTTAAACGGCATGATCGATTCGGGCAGCCGCCCACGCTCAAAATCGTCCGGTGTCAGCGGGAAGTTTGCGCAACGGATACCGAATTGCAGCGCCAAGTAAAGCGAGGTGGGCGTTTTGCCGCAGCGGGATACGCCCACCAAAATCACTTGTGCCCGCTCAAGCTCTTTTGTGCTGGCGCCATCATCGTGGGCGAGGGTGAAGTTCACCGCTTCAATCCGCGCGAAATACTCGTGGCTGTTGGAAATGCCGTGTGAGCGCCCCGCAGCGTGGTTGCTCTCCACGCCAATTTCCTGCTCAATGGGCGCGATGAAGCGATGAAAAAAATCGAGCACTAGCGCATTGGCTTGACGCACTTGTTTAGACAAATCTTCATCGACAAGGGAGCTGACCACAATCGGGCGTTGCCCGCCATTGGCCGAAATTGCGTTCACCCGCTCTACCGCTGCCGCAAGTTTTTCAGGCGTATCGACGTAGGGAATGGTTTCGCGTTTAAACGTGACCGCATCGAACTGAGTGAGCAACGAATTGCCCAACATTTCCGCAGTAATGCCGGTGCGGTCTGAGATAAAAAAAACGTAACGCGAAACAGAGTGTGGCAAATCGGGCATTTAACGAAAAACACTCCACACGGGCTTTAAAGAAGGCGAGAGCAAAGGCAGATCGCCAAAATCGCAGTGGCTCTCGGTTGGAGAATGAAAATCGGAGCCCACCGAGGCTAAAAAATCAAACTGACGACAATACATGCCGAACTCAGCGAACTGCTGAGGTGAATGAGAAGAGGTGAGCACCTCAATGCCGTCGCCACCGGCATCTTTAAAATCTTGCAACATCGCGCGCAAACCGGCGTTGCCCTCTACTTTGTACCGCCCAGGATGAGCCAACACCGCCACACCGCCCGCTTCGTGTATCCAGCGCACCGCATCGGCTACGCTTGCCCACTCGTGCTCCACATAGCCAGGGTTGCCTGGCGTGAGGTATTGCCGGAACGCCTCTTTTGTGTCCCGCACATAGCCGGCATCGGCTAAGTAGCGCGCGAAATGGGTGCGCGAGACTAAGTTTGGATTGGTCACATAGTTCAGCGCGCCTTCGTAGGCCCGCTCGATGCCCACCAGCCGTAGCTCCTCGGCCATGCGTTTGGCTCGCTCGGTGCGTCCAGTGCGTATGCCGCCTATGCCATTCACGATCGAATCGTGTTCGGGGTTGATGTTCAAGCCTACGATATGAAGCGTTACATCCCGCCAATTGGTGGACACTTCGACACCGCAGACAAATTCGATCCCCTGCTCAATGGCCGCCGCTTTCGCTGCCACCAAACCGGCCACCTCATCGTGATCCGTGAGCGCTAATACATCTACACCGCGAAACTTTGCGCGGGCGACAACTTGGGGAGGAGTGAGCGTGCCATCTGAAAACGTAGAATGGCAATGCAGATCGTAAACCTTATACACAACCGTTATTTTACGTAAACGAATGAAAATTGCTCTGGCACAACTCAACCTGATGGTGGGTGACTTAACTGGCAACGCTAAAAAGATTAGCGACGCAGCGCACAGCGCGCATGCTTGTGGGGCAGATTTGCTGGTAACACCTGAGCTTTCGATCTGTGGATATCCGCCCGAAGATTTGCTTTTGCGCCCTGCATTTTTGAATGCATGTGAGTCCGCGGTGGAATCTCTCGCATCTAGCCTGCCGTTGCCAACGATCATCGGCACGCCGTGGCGCAAGCCCGAAGGTTTGGTTAACGGCGCGGCGCTTTTGCGCGACGGCAAAATTGAGTTGGTGTACGGCAAACACGAGCTGCCTAACTACGCGGTGTTTGACGAAAAGCGGTACTTTATCTCCGACCCAGCGCCACAAGTATTTGAAATTGCGGGCGCGAAGTTGGGTTTGCTCATTTGTGAAGACATTTGGTTTGAGCGGGCTGCGGCGCAAGCCAAAGCAGCGGGTGCGCAGGTGTTGGTTGTGGTGAATGGTTCACCTTACAACACCAGTCAACATGCCGCGCGCAAAGAAGTATTGCAAGCGCGCGTAGCCGAGACGGGCGTGCCGCTGGTCTACGTAAACGTCGTGGGCGGGCAAGATGAGTTAGTGTTCGACGGTGGTTCGCTGATGATGAGTGCCGAAGGTGAGATCGTGCAGCAATTGCCGGTTTTTTCGGAAGCTTTGGCGATTGCTGAAATCGAGCCCATTTCTGGAAGATATTGTCCAAAAGTGGTTCGTTTTACGCCGCAGGTAAACACTGTTGCGCATGTGTACGCGGCGCTCGTGTCGGGCGTGCGCGACTACATCAACAAAAACGGCTTCCCAGGCATCGTGCTCGGTTTATCAGGCGGGATCGATTCCGCCGTCGTGCTCACGATTGCCGTCGATGCATTGGGCAAAGATCGCGTGCGGTGCGTGATGTTGCCGTCAAAATTTAACGCCTCCATTAGCCTGGAGGATGCCCGCTGGATGGCCGGAAAGGCGGGCGTGCGCTACGACGAAATTGACATTGAACCCACCTACGCAGCCTTCGAAGCGGCGCTCGCCCAGCAATTTGCAGGCTACCCGATTGATGCGAGTGAAGAAAATTTGCAATCCCGGATTCGGGGCACCATTCTCATGGGCATTTCAAACAAAACGGGCAATTTGGTGCTTACGACCGGAAACAAAAGTGAAATGTCCACCGGCTACGCCACGCTCTATGGGGATATGGCGGGGGGCTTCGGGGTGCTGAAGGATTGCGATAAGGAGCTCGTCTACGCGATGGCGAACTACCGTAACACGCTGGGCAGAATGATCCCGGAGCGAGTGATCACCCGCGCGCCTTCCGCCGAGCTTCGCCACGACCAAAAAGACCAAGATAGCCTTCCACCCTATGAAGACTTAGACCGAATCATGGAGCTTTACGTGGAGCAAAACAAGAGCCCGGAAGAGATTGTGGCGTTGGGAAATAAGCCTGAAGACGTGAAGAAAGTGGTGCGGTTGATTAAGATTAACGAGTACAAGCGTCGACAAGCGCCAACCGGCCCCAGAATAACGCCGCGCGGCTACGGGCGAGATTGGCGGTATCCGATCACGTCCGGTTATCGGGATTGGCTTCCTCTCTAGTTAACTTTGGGTTATAAATCGGTAGGAAAACACCGCTGAGTAACGTGAGCCTTCTCTGAGCAAAATATGAAAAAAATCGAAGCTGTGATTAAGCCTTTTAAACTAGACGAAGTGCGCGAAGCCCTATCAGAAGTGGGTGTTGCCGGTTTAACCGTAACGGAAGTGAAAGGCTTTGGCCGGCAGCGTGGGCACACCGAGCTTTACCGCGGTGCTGAGTACGTCGTTGATTTTTTGCCGAAAACAAAAATTGAGTGTGTGGTGGCTGATGCGCAAGTAGAGCGGGCGATTGAAGCAATTATTAAAGCGGCGCGCACGGGCAAGATTGGCGATGGAAAAATATTCGTCTCCGCCGTTGAGCAGGTGGTGCGGATTCGAACGGGCGAAGTAGGCGAAGCAGCAGTCTAGTGGTACGATTCGGCGCGTAGCGGAAAATTCACTATAAGAAATAACAATTCGTATTCGTCACAAACCAACCTTCAAGGAGAGCCCCCATGGGAATGATGTCAGAATTTAAAGAGTTTGCAGTAAAGGGTAATGCCGTTGACTTAGCAATTGGTGTGGTCATCGGCGCGGCGTTTGGCAAGATTGTGGATTCTTTAGTCACCGATCTCATCATGCCAATCATTGCCTTTATCACCGGCGGTGTAGACTTTTCCAATAAGTTCATGGTGTTAAAAGCGGGCACCACCGCCGAGCCTTATGCCACGCTCGAGGCGGCAAAAAAAGCAGGCGCAGTAACTTGGAATTACGGCTCATTCATCACTGCAATCGTGATGTTTGCGATCATCGCGTTTGTGTTGTTCATGATCGTTAAGCGTTTGAATGCCCTGAAGGCACCGCCGGCAGCACCGGCTACGCCTGATGATGTTTTGTTGTTGCGTGAAATTCGCGATTCGTTAAAGAAGTAAATTCTAAGCACCGTGTTGTAAACGAAAAAGGGGCGCTTGCCCCTTTTTTTGGGTGTATTTAGTTAGGGTTCTATGATTTTTTTCGGTGCGGTTTTCGCGCTGTTCATTTCGTTATTGGCCGCTGCGATGTTGGCCCCTCAGGCTTGGTCGTTGTGGCTAAACGCCGTGGGGTTACTCGCACTGGCTAATGTGGGTTCAGTGCCTTTTACGCGCGCGCTTGGGCATCCGCCGTATACGCAAAGCATGTGGTTCGGCTTGAGCGCGCTCGCCACTGCGTGGCTCTCCACTGAGCGGGAGTGGCTACCCGTTGCTTCTTTGGTTGCAGTGCTGCTGGCGGGCGCAGCGCTCGTGTGGGGGTTCGGTACCTTGTTTCGTCGCATGCAAAAGTGGCAAGTTGTAGCGGTAACGCTAGCACTTACTTTTGTGGCATTTGGAGCCAATATGGCGCTTTCGCCCAGTACTGGCTCGATTATCCACAATGTGCCAATCATGGAGTCGTTTGGCGTTGATTTTCAATCTCAAAAAGGGTTCTTAGTTTTAATTTGGTTGGTGCTCGCGCTCCTTATTTGGATGGTGACCAACGTGTTCGATGCATTCGTGGGCCGCGGTTTGGTTGTGGCCCAAGAAGATGAGGCGTTAGCCGATGAATACGGCATTGATACGCTCGCCTCATCGCGTGGTTTTTACCTGTTAGCAAGCATCCCGGCGTTGCTCGCGGGGTGGATTTTCGCGTTCTGGATTCGCAGCGTTGGCGCAGAAGTATTGAGCGCTCCGCTTTGGCTATTTTGTGTTCTGGTATGCATGATGGCTGGATGGTTAGGGCCGTGGGGCGCGGTGGTGGGCAGTGCAATGGTCATGTTGCCGCTCACGTTTGTGAGCTTGCCCTCCGCGCTAATTCGTTGGGACGCCAATGTCATTGCGCTCGCGGGACTCGTAGCGTGCTGCGCGTTGATGTGGCGCTTTTCGCGTGCGATTGGCAAGTGGTTCCAAAAAATGCGCAGAAAGCTCGACCCGCACGAGGTTGATCTCGGGATGGTCGATGAGCGTTCGGGCATGAAAGCCCATGGCGTACCGCCGCCTGGCACCGAAGTATTAAGGTTGGATTCCGTCACCATGGGCGAATCAACCCGCCCGCCGGTGCAAGCGGTGTCGTTTGAGGTGCGCGTGGGGGAAGCTGTCGCTATTCTTTGTGATCGTGCCGAGTCGCGTCGAGCGCTCCTGGCGCTGCTTTCAGGCAAAGTATTGCCCCGTCAGGGCGACGTGTTAATTTGGGGCGAATCGGGTAAGTCCATCGCGGCGCAACATTGGGGGCGACATGGCATTTCACGTACGCATCAGCCTCCACGTTTGATTGATGATTTTCATGTGATCGATAACGTTACCGTCGGGCTTTCGGCGCGATTGCCGATGTCGCTGGCCGCTGCGATGGTGCGCGCCAATATGGGCGACGAACGCGTAGCCCGATCTGAAGCGATGCATCATCTTTCGCGTGTGTGGATGCGCGAAGAAGCCCAAACCTTGGTTAAAGATTTGTCCCCGAGCCGGCAACAAATGGTGGAGCTTGCGCGCGCGCTCACCGCCGACCCCGCTTTGCTGCTGCTCGATAATATGGGCAAAACGTTGCGGGGGGGTGATCGAGAAATCGTACTCAATTTCATCGCTGACTTGAACGCGACCGGCGTTGCGGTTGTGATCTTGGATGATGATTGGGAGTTCGCGCGGGCTGCTTCCCGTCGGCTCATTATTATTGAATCCGGTTTGTTGATCGCCGATGGCGCTACCGAGCGGGTGTTGGCAAAAACCGGTATGCGCGATAAGCTTTCGCAGTTCGGGCGTGACTCGCGCGGCGCGGTTTAATAGTCGTCCGGCAGGGGCTCCAGCGCACGCCATACGTACCAACACGCCACGCTGCGCCATGGCGCGAACTGCGCGCCGAGTGCGGCGTAGTCCACTTTTGTACGCGGCTTTTTATGGGGCCAAAGCAGATCAATGCCATTGCGCAAACCCAAATCGTCCACCGGCCACACATCAGGGCGCAGCAGGTGAAACATTAAAAACATCTGCGCGCTCCAGCGCCCGATGCCCTTTACGCCCACCAATGCATCAATGATCGCTTCATCGTCCATCCGCGCAAACGCCCGGGGCTGAATGCGGCCATCTTGAAAGTGCGCAGCCAAATCGTGCAGGTAGCTAACTTTCATTCCCGAAAGTCCACACGCTCGCAGCGCGTCCACGTTGAGCCTCGCAACGGATTCCGGGGTCACGCTCGCACCTCGCGACTGCGCACACGCCGCGACCACGCGCCTCCACACCGATTGCGCCGCTTTCACCGAAATTTGCTGGCCCACAATAGCGCGGGCAAGCGTGGCAAAGGCACTGCCCCGACTTTGAAGTTGAATGTTTGGGCGAGCGCGGATGACCGCGCTTAACGCTAGATTTTGATGCAGTGCAGCAACTGCGGCATTCCAATAGGGAGCGGTTTTCATGGGTAAAGTGTAGAGCCTTGCGGCACCAATACCTGCGGCGCGAAAACGGCATTTTTTAGGAGATATCTGCCAAAAAATGCCGTTTTTACGCCGCAGGTATTGAGCACTGTTGCCGAAATTCACCGGAGTGAAACGCTCGTTTTAATGCTAAATTGCGAGTTACTTTTAAATTACGACCGTGGCGCGCGCAATTACAAAAGAGCACGCAAAGCCCGAGGTCTCAGGAGGACCGAATGCGGAATTTCAATGCGCGGGCGCTCGTTGCTCGCTTAAGTCTTTGCAGCGCCATGATCGCTGCGTGTGTTGCGCCTCAGATATTGCAATCTGCCAGCGCCCAGCCCGATCCCAACAAGGTGTTTCGCTACTCTTTTCCCGTAGCTGAAACAGGCTTCGACCCCGCGCGCGTCCACGATTTGTATTCCAGCGAAGTGATTAACGCCATGTTCGAAAACTTGGTGACCTACGATTACTTAGCCCGCCCGCCCAAGCTCGTGCCTGGCGTGGCCGAAGCCATGCCCGAGATTACCAACGAAGGCAAAACGTACACCATCAAGCTCAAGAAAGGTGTGTACTTTGCCCCCGACGAAGCGTTCAAAGGAAAAAAGCGCGAGCTCGTGGCGGAAGATGTGGTCTACAGCCTAAAACGGCACATGGACCCGAAGTTAAAGCCCGTGTGGAAGTTTTTGCTAGAAGGCAAGATCATCGGCCTCGATGAGGTGAGCAAAGAAGCGGACAAAACCCGCAAGTTTGATTACGATAAACCCGTTGAAGGCTTAAAAGCGCTCGACAAATACACGGTGCAAATTAAGCTTTTGCAAACGGACCACAATTTGAACTATATCCTCGCCCATACGCCAATGGTGATGGTGGCGCGGGAAGCGATTGAAGCGGCGGGCGACGATACCAATTCTCGTCCTGTTGGTACGGGCCCGTACAAACTTGGGAAGTGGGCGCGGGGCAGCAAGATTGAGTTAGAGTCCAACCCGAACTACCGCGGCTTTGTGTGGGATTTCAAAAGCGACGATCCCGAAGACCAGCCCCTCATCAAGGCCATGAAGGGCAAAACAATGCCCCAAATTGGCAAAATTGAGTACACCATCATTACCGAAGATCAACCGGCAATGTTGACCTTCAAATCCAAAAATACCGATGTCTGGCGCGTGCGCCCGAGTGTGGCGGACCAAGTATTAGACGGTTCGAATTTAAAGCCCGAAATGAAAGCGGCGGGCGTGCGCTTGCAGCGCGAAACCGAGCCGGAAGTCACCTACCACTACATCAACATGCAAGACCCCATTTTTGGCGGGCTCGAAAAACACAAAATTGCCCTGCGTCGCGCGATATGGATGGCGTGGGACGTGACCGAGCAGATTCGGGTTGTACGCAAAGGGCAAGCCATCCCCGCGAATTTCATGATTCCACCTGGCTTGGCTGGACACAACGGCGCGTACAAAGAAGGTAATGTGAAGTTCGACCCCGACTTTGCCAATAAGCTTTTAGATCGCTACGGCTACAAAAAAGGCGCAGACGGCTTCCGCACGCAGCCGAACGGCGAACCCATGGTGTTGCGTTACACCAGCGAGCCGACCGACTTGGGCCGCAGCTATGCCGAGCTTTTCCAAAAAGGCTTGAAGCAAATGAGTGTCAACATGTCCTTCGAGCCCATGCCTTTTTCTGAGGCGCTCAAAAAAGAAAAAGAATGCAAGCTGCAAATGCGTGGCGCAGCGTGGATTGCGGACTACCCCGATGGCGACAATTTCATGATGTTGCTCTACGGCCCCAACACCGGTGAATCAAACAACGCCTGCTTTAAAAGCCCTGAATACGATAAGCTTTACGAGCAATCCCGTCGGTTGCCCAACGGGCCGGAGCGGGACAAAATTTACGCCGATCTGCAGCGGCTGATGGAAGTCTACGCACCCTGGCGGTTGGACGACACACGAATGCAAAATTTCGTGAACCACTCCAACGTAATAGGCTACAAAAAACACCCGATTTACCACGGCGGCTACCACTACTTCGATATTGAGAAGCAAAAATGAGCGCGAAATTTTGGGAGATAATCGTCAAAGGTGGCCTATTTTGCGCCGCAGGTATTGGTGTATTTTCGGCCTCGGTAGTCCATGCAGACGTTCACGCTGCACCCGCACTTTTGCGTAACGCGAGCGTGGCAAGCGTTAATTCGCAATGCGTGGTTACGTTAAAGTCCGCCGCAGCCCAAACACTAAAAATCGAAACGATGAAGCCTGTGCCGAGCGCGCCGGTGTTCGCCGCGCTCAATCGCTTGTCTAACACGCTCATCCTCACCGATGGCGAGGTCAGTATCTTGGGAGGCGTGCATCCGAACAAAAAAGTACGGGATGCCGCCGAAGCGTGCTCCGTGAAAATCACCGCCGACCAAACAGGCCGCCAGCAGCGCCCGAAGCTCTACGCGCTCATTAAAGGATTGCAGCCCGCGGATGCGGTAGAGTCAAAGCTGCGGCAAGACATGATCGATGCGTTTGAAGATACCGGCGTGCAATTGGCTGCCGCACCCAAAGCGCGGTTCAAAGCCATTGCCGATGAACTTACAAAGCTTTCCACCGAATACGACCGCAACATCCGCGATTTCAAAGGCACGATGGCGTTTACGCCCGCCGAGCTCAAAGGTTTGCCGGAAGACTTTTTGAAAGGTCTGAAGAAAGACGCAAGCGGTAATTTTGTAGTGGGATTTAGCTATCCCGAGTACGATCCGATTATGACGCTTTGTGAGGATGAAGAGGCACGCGCCCGTTACTCGGTAGCCTACGCTGCGCGGGGGGGCAAGCGCAACTTAGAGGTGCTGGAAAAAGTGCTTACGTTGCGCCAAGAGTTGGCCGCGATTGCCGGTCAACCAGATTACTCAACGTTTATCGTTCGTCGGCGCATGGCGAAAGACCCCGCTGCTGTTGAGAAATTTTTGAGCGAAGTTTTCGCCGCAGTGCAAGCGCCTATGAAAAACGAGATTGATGAAATCGTTCGCGAAAAAGCATCGCACCTAGGCAAGAGTGCTGTCGATACGAAATACCGACGCACCGACAACGCGTTTTATCAAGAGCGGATTCGTAAAGCCCGCTTCTCGATTGACCAAGAAGCGCTGCGCGCTTACTTCCCCACCGAAGCCTCGGTGCAGTGGATTTTGAAAGTATCTAGCGAGCTTTATGGCATACGTTTCAATGAAGTGAAAGAAAAACTTTGGCACCCAGAAGCCCGCTCCTTGCGCGTGGTGGATGCCCAAACGAACGTGTTGCTCGGAACCATCCACCTCGATCTTTTCCCGCGCGATGGGAAATATAACCATGCGGCGGTCTTCCCCATTCATTTCTCAAGCTCGCTCGTTAACCAACTGCCGCGCAACGCTTTGGTCACAAACTTTAATCGCAAAGGCTTGGATCATGGCGAACTCGAAACGATCGTGCATGAGTTCGGTCACGCGCTACACGGCGTGCTATCGCGCACCCGTTTCTCCGACCAAGCCGGTACAAGCGTGGAGCGCGATTTTGTTGAAGCGCCTTCGCAAATGTTTGAAGAGTGGGCACGCCGACCGGAATCATTGAAATTATTTGAAGAGGTATGCGCTACTTGTCCGAAACTGTCTACCGAGATGATTGATCGGCTCAACCAGGCGCGGCAATATGGCCAGGCGATGCGTTACGCACGGCAATATCAATATGCCAAATACGATTTGGGGCTGAACCGTAACAAAGGCATCTCGCCCATGGCGGCGTGGAAAGCTTCCGAAAATGAAATGCCATGGGGCGATACCGGCACCGAGTTCCCCGGCCAGTTTGGGCATTTGATGGGCTATGCTTCCGCCTACTACGGCTATATGTGGAGCGAAGTGATGGCGCTCGACATGCTCTCCGCCTACAAAGGCAATCTCATGGATAAAGCCGTTGGAAAACGCTATCGGGACACGATCCTCGCTCGTGGCTCCGAGCGGCCAGCTTCTGAAATGGTGCGCGAGTTTTTAGGTCGTGAGCCGGGCACAGAAGCGTTCTTTAAAGAAATTACGGGCAGGCGAACCCAATGAGCACCTATCTCATACGCCGTTTGTGGCAGATGTTCCCCACGCTCTTGGGCGTGATCTTGTTCATCTTTGTGATTTTCAATATGGTCGGGGGCGACCCAGCCTACGTGCTCGCAGGCAAAATCTCCAGCCCCGAGCAGATTGCTAATATTCGTAAAGAACTCGGTATCGACCAGCCGTACTACGTGCAATTGTGGATATTTATCAAGCAAGTGTTTACGTTTAATTTTGGTGCGAGCTGGAGCACGAACGAGTTGGTGTCGGATTTGTTTAAAACCCGCGTGCCGCCCTCGCTCATGATTGGTATTCCGCTGCTCGTGCTCGAGACGATCATTGCGCTGGGCATGGCGCTCATGGTGGCGTACTACCGCGCATCGCTTACTGATCGCAGCATTATGATCGGTTGCACCATTGCCCAATCCATTTCGATTTTGGTCTACATCATCTTTGGGCAATATTATTTTGCGTACAAACTCGGCTGGTTTCCTGTGCAAGGCTGGGGCGATAGCTTTTTCCAAAATCAATTCACCTACGCGTTGCTGCCCATATTGATCGGCGCGGCAGTGGGTTTAGCGCCGGCAATTCGCTTGTATCGCACGTTTGTTTTGGATGAAATCAATCAGGATTATGTGCGTACTGCCCGCGCTAAAGGCATGAGCGAAAAGCGCACGATGCTCGTTCACGTATTGCGCAACGCGGCCATTCCGGTGATTACCAACGTGTTGGTGCAATTGCCTGGTTTGATTGTTGGCTTGTTCTTAGTTGAGCGCTTTTTCTCTATTCCTGGCATTGGCCGCGAAGCCATTCTCGCCGTGGAACGCAGCGATTTTCCAGTGATTAAGGCGGTCACGGTATACGTTGCGATTGCTACGATGTTTGCTAATTTGTTGGCAGATTTACTCTACAAAGTCGTCGATCCACGGGTGCAATTGAAATGAGTACCACTACACCATCACCGACGCGCACGATTGACCCGCGTGCGCTTGCCGCAGCCGAGCGCTCGCCTGGCTTATGGCAGCTTGCTTGGAAGCGGCTCCTGCGCGACAAAATCGCCGTATTAGCAATGTTTATCGTGATCGGCTTCATCCTACTTTCCTTGCTCTCGTTTTTTGGCGTGGTAGCGAAAGATTGGAGCAAAGAAGTTGGCATCAACTATGCCCCTCCAGTGTTTGCGCCAAACGCTGAAGGCGGCGGGCTCGATGCTCCGGTTACTGTTACAGCCCCCTCGCAAACCGGCGATGCAACGGCATTGCCTTTCACCTTTACCACTGGCGTAAAAGACCCGCTTGAGGCGGAAATGAAAGAGATTTATGCGCAGCTCGGGCGAGGGGGTGCCAGCGCGCCTGCTGCTGCCGCGCAAGGCTATGTAAGCACGATTGTTGATCCGCTTGCGGAAGACCTCGCCGCCATTCGCAAAGAGCTTGGCCGACCAGATCCTACAGGTGTAAGTAGCGCAACAGCGCTAGGGAGCGGGTACAAAGGCAGCATCGTCGATCCGCTTGCGGAAGACGTTGTAGCAATCAACAAAGAACTCGGACGCGCGGGCGCAATGGCGGGCGCAATGGCGGGCGCAATGGCCGTCGTGACCACCGCAGAGAAGAAGATTGTGCGCTCGCCTACGCTTGCTTTCGGCGGCGATAAGTGGGGACGAGACGTTTTGGCGAAAGTGATTAAAGGCTCCGAAACCTCCATCCTCGTCGGTTTCGCAGCGGCGATTGTGGCCACGTTAATTGGCACAGTGCTCGGCGCACTCGCTGGCTATTTTGGTGGCTGGGTCGATGACGTGCTCAATTGGTTTTATAGTATTTTCAGCGCTATCCCATACTTGCTTTTAATCCTAGCGATTGCCGCGGTGGTGAATAAAAAAGGTGTGATCACCATTGTGCTTATTCTAGGTTTAACCGGCTGGGCAAGTATTTTCCGATTGGTGCGCGCGGAGTATATGAAGCACAAAACACGCGAGTACGTGCAGGCGGCTACAGCAATCGGCGCATCAAATTGGCGAAAAATGTTCGTGCACATCTTCCCAAATGTGAGTCACGTCGCACTCGTGCAGCTTTCTTTGCATGTGGTGTTATTTATAAAAAGCGAAGTTATTCTTTCATTCTTAGGTTTTGGCGTAGGGGTGGATACTGTTTCGTGGGGTTCGATGTTAAATGAGGCCCAAAGCGAATTGATTTTGGGCAAGTGGTGGCAGCTGGCTGCAGCCACATTATTTATGGCGGTATTGGTAACAGCATTTTCGCTCTTCACCGATGCCCTGCGCGATGCGCTCGATCCGAAACTGAAGTAAGGGGCGCCCACCATGACTACACTACTTAGCATTAAAAATTTAAGCGTTTCTTTCCGTATCGACCGCGATACCCAGTATGAAGCGGTGCGTAATATTTCGTTCGATATACCGGAAAAAAGCACCGTTGCGCTCGTGGGCGAATCGGGGAGCGGCAAGTCCGTCACCTCGCTTGCACTCATGGGTTTATTACCCAAAGAAAACTCAAAGACTTCTCCTGATTCACGCGTGATGTACAAGGGTAAAAATTTGCTCACGATTTCCTCTGCCGAAATGCAGAAAATTCGTGGCGCTGAAATTTCGATGATTTTCCAAGAGCCGATGAGCTCGCTAAACCCTGTGTTTACGGTGGGTTTTCAACTCGGCGAAACGTTAGAAAAGCATGCGAACGTAAGCGCTGCGGAAGCACGAAAGCGTGCGCTTGCATTGCTCGAAGAAGTGGGTATTCCTGAGCCTACAACGAGCATTAATAAATATCCTTTTCAAATGTCTGGCGGACAACAACAGCGCGTAATGATTGCGATGGCGATTGCGTGTGAGCCCGAGCTCTTAATTGCAGATGAGCCGACTACCGCGCTCGACGTAACGATTCAAAAGCAAATATTGGAGCTGCTCGCCGGCTTGCAACGTAAGCGCAACATGAGTGTGCTGTTCATCACGCATGATTTAGCCGTGGTGGGTGATATTGCCGACCATGTGATCGTAATGCGGCATGGCCAAATTCGCGAACAAGGATCGGTCAGGCAGGTGTTCACGCAGCCAACGGACCCGTACACCCGCGCACTGCTCGCCTGCCGCCCGCGCGTAGATACCCGCCCGAAAGTGTTGCCTGTCATTGATGATTTCATCAACGCAGAAAACGTGGCGCACGCATCGAATACCAACCAAAGTGGTACGCAATTGTTTAATCCGCTGGCGAACGTTGAAACCCGAACCCGTGGCATCAAACCGGAGGATTCAGTGATTTTGGATGTGCAGGGGCTGTCAAAAAGCTTCTACACAAAATCTGGGTTCTTCAGCCAGAAAGAGTTCAAAGCGGTGAACGATGTGAGTTTCAAGTTGCACAAGGGTAAAACGCTAGGCTTGGTAGGTGAATCTGGTTCAGGAAAAACCACGGTGGGTTTAACACTCATGCGTTTGCACGAAGCCACTGCGGGCAAAGCGTTTCTCGAGGGCAAAGATATTTTGGCAATGAGTGAGGCGGAATTTAAGCAATACAAACGCCGCATTCAGATCATTTTCCAAAACCCCTACGCCTCGCTTAATCCACGGTTTACGGTTGGGCAAATTTTGCAAGAACCCATGCAGCTGCACAGCATCGGCAATGGCGGGCAAGAACGTGCAGGCTTGGCTTTCGAGCTGCTCGCTCGGGTAGGCTTGCCAGAAGCCTCGTTCTATAAATATCCACACGAATTTTCCGGCGGGCAGCGCCAGCGTATTGCCATTGCCCGCTGCCTGACGATGAAGCCCGATATTCTTATTTGCGACGAGTCGGTTTCCGCGTTGGACGTTTCGGTGCAAGCGCAAGTGCTCAATCTGCTGCAAGAACTGCAAGACGAGTACGGGATGTCGTATTTGTTCATCTCACACGATTTAGCAGTCGTGAAGTACATCAGTGATGAGGTGATGGTCATGAGTAACGGTGAAATGGTGGAGATGGCTAATTCCGACGATATTTACGCCCGCCCGCAACATCCGTATACGAAAAAGTTGCTCTCTTCTATCCCCACTGGCATGGCGGCAATGGCGTAAAAACTCGCTTTTTTTGAGGAGATAATTCTTAAAAAGTGCTGTTTTTACGCCGCAGGTAGGGAGCATCCAAACCACTTTTTTTAAGAAAATGTTATTCATCACGTCGAAATGGCGGTCCGTCGCGATGAGCGAGTCATTGTGGAGGATGTTATTTAAACTTTCAGCTACTAATTTAAGTTGGAGAAGAGTCATTATGAATGTGCGATCTTTAAGCGGCGTCGCCTGCTCGCTGCGCGCAGTGATTGCGCTTGTACTTGGGCTGTTCGCTTTGTCCAATTCATTTGCGCAATCGGCTGAGCCGAAGCCGTACAAACCTTTCACGATGGAAGAGTTTTGGCGCAAACCACAAATGCTTCAGCCATCGCTTTCAAAATCGGGGCGCTACCTTGCAGCGCTCGCTCCGGCCCGAGGGCGGATGAATCTCATCATCATTGATTTGGTCACCCGTAAAGGCGATATTCTTACTTCTTATGAATCTTTTGACGTAATTGAGAAGCACTGGATAGGCGACGAGCGCATTGTGTACACGCTTGGGTCACTGAATTCGCCGACGGGCGCGGGGCAGTTTGACGGCGGGGGATTGTTCGTTGTCAACCGAGACGGCAAGCAAGGACGACAGCTCGCGGGGACGGTGCGTGATGCACGCGGCAAAGGTCAATACGTTTATCGTGGACTGCGGTTTTTTCGCACTGTCCCAGGTAGCTTGGACGAAATCATCGCTGATGGAAACCTAACGGCCGCCGACTCCCGGGACTTATATCGCGTAGACCTCAACACCGGCCGAGCCAGTCTCATTACCTCGGGTCGCCCCGCGTCGCTTACATCCGAGTGGATCATGGATAGTAAGCTGGTGCCGCGTGTGGTGTTGTCTCAGATTAAGGGCACCAATACGGGCGTAGTTCATTATCGAGCGAGCGCGGATTCGCCATGGAAAGAAATTTCTCGATTTGACGCAACTAAGGGCAAGCGCATGCAACCGCTCGCATTTGAAGCGGACGATAAAACGTTACAGGTCGCGAGCAACGAGGGGCGCGACACGATGGCAGTATTTCGGTATAACCCGGATTCCCAAACGCTGGGCGAGCTCATTGCCGCCCACCCACGCTACGATATGGGGGCTGATCTGGGGGGAGGCGATGTGTCTGGTGTGATCGAAGATCCAGATTCGGACAAAATTGTGGGTTACACCGTTGATGCCGAAAAGCCGCAAACGGTCTGGGTAGACGAGCGGTATGCACGCACGCAACGCGCGATGGATGGCGCGCTTCCCAATATGGTTAACTCGATTCGCCCCACGCCGGATCGAAAAAAATGGCTCGTAACGTCCTACTCTGATACCGCAGCCCGCCGTTTCTATTTTTTTGATGAAGAGAAAAAGTCACTTGAAGAAATTGGCGGCGCAAAGCCTTGGCTGGACGGCAAGCTTGTTGAGCAAAAGCCTTTCATCTTTAAAACCCGCGACGGACTCGAAATTTCGGGTTATGTGTTTTTACCGCCTGGGTACAAGGCAGGTGCGAAATTGCCTACGATTCTGCACATTCACGGCGGTCCCTTCGCGCGCGCAGATTATTTCGGCAGCGGCTTTGGCTACTTAGAAGGGCAAATTTTTGCTTCTCGTGGATACGCGGTGGTTGTGCCGAACTTTCGCATTTCCACCGGTTTTGGCGCGAAGATCTACACCGCAGGCTTTGGAAGCGTTGGCAAACAAATGTCTGACGACCATGAAGATGCCGTACTGTGGGCAATTGAGCAGGGATATACCGACCCGAAAAAAGTGTGTATTTCCGGCGCGAGCTACGGCGGTTTTGCTGCGCTACACGCCCTAGTTAAGCGCCCTGAAATGTTTGCTTGCTCCATTGCTGGGCTGGCAGTGACCGACTACAAATATCAACTCACCACCCCCGAAGGCGACACGTTTTACAACGACGAGGGGGTGCAGTACTGGAAGACCGTGCTGGGCTCAAATGATCTCGATTCGAAATACATTCGCGATATCTCGCCCGTGTTCCACGCGGACAAAATGAAAGTTCCGGTATTTCTCTATGCGGGCGAAGACGACATTCGCGTGCCAATCGATCAAATTGACCGGATGGCCAAAGCGCTTCGCAACGCGGGCAACCCCCCCAAAGCCTATGTGGTGAAAAAGAACGAAGGTCACGGTTTTGGCATAACCGAAAACAACGTAGATCTTTACACTCAGATGCTCAAATTTGTTGAAGAGTCCATCGGCAAACCATGAGTTTTTTCAGGAGATAATCCTGAAATTAACCCCCCTTTTGCGCCGCAGGTATTTATTCTGCGGCGCTTCTTTTTGCAAAGCCCTTCTGAGCCTAAAAAGCAAACATGATATTGGCATATTGCAATCGTTTGTATGCGAACTTGTGTTGCTAATCAATCGCGTCAATTGCGGGACAGAACGTAACAGTTACGACAAGCGGGATAAGTTCCACTACGAATGGTGCAAAATCGAAGAATGGGTCTGCTATCCGCCACAAGCGAGACGCAGAAATTGAACTTTTGAATCTGAAGGGGAATACGATGTTATTTAAACAAAGCCTCCTCGCGCGTAGTGTGCTACTCGCGATTGGCGGTGCGTTTGCGGCCTCTGGTGTATCCGCGCAAACTGATCCGCAAAAAATTGAAAAGATTGAAATTACCGGCTCCTCAATCAAGCGTATCGACGCTGAGAGCGCATTGCCTGTAACAGTAATTAAGCGTGAAGACATCGAAAAGCTCGGCGCGACCTCCGCCGCTGAAATTATTGAGCGTATTTCCGCCAACAACGGCCAAGGCTATAGCTTGTCTGGCGCGATCGGCGATTCCGCGCGTCCAGGCTTTGCTGGCGCGTCGTTGCGTGGCTTGGGCTCTTCCAACACGCTAGTTTTGTTAAACGGCCGTCGTATGGCAGTTAATGGTTTCGACGGCGGTGGCGTGAACTTAGGCGCGATTCCTTCCGCTGCGCTCGAGCGCATTGAAATTTTGCGCGATGGCGCGTCCGCGATTTATGGTACCGATGCCGTCGCAGGCGTAATTAACTTCATCACCCGTCGCGATTTCACTGGCGGCCTCGTTGATTTAGGTTACTACCAGCCTGAGCAAAAAGGCGGCAAGAGCAAGCAGGCTACCGCCACGGTAGGTTTCGGCGATTTAGCCAAGGAAGGCTTTAACGTATTGGGTGTGTTCGACTACCGCACCCGCGACAACGTCACGGCTGCAAGCCGTGCCTATGCGAAGACAGCCTACCTTACAGGGGTTGACGTCCCAGGCGGCGTATTTAACCGTTTGAGTTCGAACGCCTACCCAGCGAATATTTCGATACCAGGAGTCGGTCTGCGAGGCCCTACAGCCAACGCCTACACAGGCGGTAATGGTTGTCTCCCACCCGCCAGTTACGGCATTACGCCTACCGACACCCGTTGCCGGTTTGACTACGCCAGCGTAATCGATATTTGGCCGAATGCTGAAAACCTCTCGTTCTTCGGGCGCGGCACGCTCCAGCTCGGCGCGAACCATCAGGCATTTGCCGAGTATTCCTACGCCAAACAAGAGTACATTTTCCGCATTTCTCCTACGCCGGTTTCGGAAGCCACCACATTTAACGGCGACCCAGTACTGCTGTACAAAAATAGCAAGTACTACCCTACAGAATGGCTGACTAAGTTTTTCCCAAAGGAGTTGGGTAACCCACTGAATTTGTACTGGCGTGCGATCTCTGTCGGACCGCGGACCAGTCAAGCTAACCTAACGGAAGATCGTTTGTTACTTGGCGTCAAAGGCATTGTGGCCGGATGGGATTATGAAGCTGCTGTAAACACCTCCAAGTCAGATGCGGTTGAGTCGTACCCTTCCGGTCAGTTGTCGGAAAAACGCACCATTGCCGCGTTTGCATCGGGTAACGTAAATCCGTTCGGACCGCAAGACGCCGTTGGTCAGGCTCTCCTTGATGCAGCACAAGTTATTGGCCCCGTTCGCGCGTCGAAATCAACCCGCGATACGCTCGATGCCAAGATTTCGCGCGAACTCTACCAATTGCCAGCTGGCCCACTCGCAGCCGCCCTCGGCGCTGAATATCGCAAAGAGAAGTTCAACGACATTCCTGGCGCGGTTTTAGGTGCTGGCGATATTATCGGCGGCGGCGGCGATCAACAGCCTGTGATTGGGAGCCGTAAAGTAACGGCGCTCTTCACAGAGCTCAACGTGCCGATCGTAAAGGCAGTGGAAGCGCAGATTGCAGTGCGTCACGATCGCTACAGCGATTTTGGCAATACCACCAATCCGAAATTCGGTTTACGTTTCCAGCCCGTTGGTCAAGTGTTACTCCGCGCTTCATACAACACAGGCTTCCGCGCTCCAACTTTGCCCGAAACCTACTCTGTGCAAACGCAGACCAACACGGGTAGCGCGGTGGATGATCCGCTTTACAACGCAACGGTAGGCTGCGATAAAGTGTTTGACGGAAGATACTGTAACGCACAGCTTACAGTGCGCCAAGGCGGCAACCTGAATCTGCAACCTGAAAAGTCCAAGTCGTTTACGGTAGGTGGTTTGTTCGAGCCTACCAAAAACGTGTCAGTGAGTTTGGATTACTTCCGCATCAATCAACGCGATTTGATCGGAATTCCGAGCGCAGATGGGATTCTGGCAAGTTACATCGAGGGCTTCAACCCCTCTACGTTGACCAGCTCTTCGGTTGATTCTGACAAGATTTTTACCAAGATCGATCCGAAGACTGGTAAGCCAGTTATCGATTACATCTTGGCCACGTACAACAACTTCGGTGATCAAGTTACCGAAGGTATTGATTTCTCGTTAAAAGGGAAGCTACCGCGTACTGAAATCGGTACGTTTGCTGTCGGTGTGGAAGGTACCTATCTGCTCAAGCAGAAGCAACGCGATGTGGGCGCCGCCGGTTTTGGTGACAACATTGTCGGCCGCTATACCAACAGCTTCGGCCCGATCATCCGCATGCGCCACGTTTCGTCAGTAGATTGGGAGCGCGGTCCGTACTCGGCAAGCCTCACCTATGTTTGGCAATCTGGCTACACGGATGCACAAAATGGTGCAGACGGTAATCCACGCAAAGTAGAAGCGTACGACTTGGTCAACCTCGCTGCGTCGTACACAGGATTTAAAAACTTGAAGCTGACCGCAGGCGTGCTGAACTTACTCGACAACGACCCACCATATTCCAACCAAGGCAATTCGTTCCAGGTTGGTTTTGACCAGTCCTATGCTGACGTACGTGGACGGACCTTTTACGTGAAAGCGTCATACAAATTCTTCTGAACTAGACACCATTCACTCACCAAAAATGCCCGCTCTTGCGGGCATTTTTATTTTTCATAAATTGTCGCGTTGCTAAGCGCTAACACAATCAATTTTTAGGGAACTTTCACGCCATTTCGTGATTCGTCCCTGCTATCATCAAAGCTTCAACAATTGTTTTAGATGAGTGAGGAAGACATGCAGTATTCCAAGCGAAAAGCGCTAAACGTAGCGATCCTACTTGCGCTTTCGGGCGTAACAGCAGCGACTATGGCGCAAAGCCAGCCGATCCAGGGCGAGCAGGTTGCTCAAGCCACAACGCAGGAGACGAGTCCAAGCGCCATTGCACCAGCGCAGAAGACCGAAGAACCCGCGAAAATTGAGTCGATTGTGATTTCGGGCTCGCGCATTAAACGCGACAACTTTAGTACGCCTGCTCCGGTAACGATTATCCGTAACGAAGATGCGGCGCTCGCCGGTTTCACTTCGCTCTCGCAAGTGCTGCAAAGCACGGCAGTCACGGGCGGCCAAGGCCAAATCAACAATGCGTACGGCGGCTTCGTAACGGATGGGGGGCCTGGCGCGAACACCATTGGACTTCGCGGCTTTGCGCCGACCCGTTCGCTGGTGCTGCTAAATGGTCGCCGCATGGCGCCGTCGGGAACGCGTGGTTCGGTCGGAGCGGCAGACTTGAACACATTGCCTAACTCCATCGTTGACCGTATTGAAATTTTGAAAGATGGCGCATCCTCAATATACGGGTCAGACGCTGTGGCGGGTGTGATCAACATCATCACAAAAAAGAATTTAACGACGTTTACCGTCGAAGGCTCGACCGCAGTGACTGAAGACGGCGGCGGAAACACTAGAAACATCGCTATTTCTGGCGGTCGCGTCAGCGATAACACGCGTTTTTTAGCTTCGTACCAATTCAATGAGCAAGACAGCCTAACGCTGGGACGACGGGACTGGACGCTTTGCAACACAGACTATCGCCGCACGAGCCTGAACGGTGTGGTCGGCGAATGGGGTAGTTTCGATTTTGTTGATCCAAAGACTGGACAGCCAAAGTGCTACCCAATCAGCGGAACGGGTTCAAACGGGGTAACAATCAACACCCTAGGTACGGCCACGCGCACAGGCGTAGGCGCAGCGGGTTCTGTAGGCACTTCGTTCAACCGCTGGCGTCCTAATGCAGCGGTTACGACTGGCTTGGTCGGCTACGAGGGCGTGGGCGGTGGCGCAAATAGCTTGGGCGTTCGCGACACGTTTGATCCGCGCACACTGAACCGGAGTCTAATTTCTCCGGCACGCAACCAAAATATTTTTGCGCAAGGCGGCGTTGATATTCCGGCGTTAGGTGATGCCGAGCTGTATTTCGAGCTGCTATTGAACCGTCGCGAATCGCGGCAAACTGGTTTCCGCCAGCTCGCCCTGGACTACATGCAAAACAGTCCCCTGATACCCGCTGATTTGTTAACTAGCAATTTTTCGGCTGCGACTCCGATTTCAAATGGCGCCAGGGTTGGTGTGCGCGCGTTTATTGGATTTGGAAACGATCAGTCGAACCAGACCGTTGATGCCAGCCGCGTTGCCGCCGGTTTACGCGGTGCGCTAGGGAAAACGGGTTGGGATTACGATGTATCGCTAACTAGCAGCAACAGCAAAGGCGCATACACATTTGAAGCATTTTTGCAAGATCGCCTTGCTCAAAGTTTGAACGTGGTTAAGAACAGCAGCGGCGGCTTCAATTGCGTCAATCCGGCCAATGGCTGCGTCGCCGCACCCGCGCTGACCCCTGGCGTGATCGGCGGAAACTTACCCGCCGAATGGGTGAAGTACGTCTACCAAGCGGTCACGGGTGTGACGAAATATAAGGAAGACATATTGACCGCGTCCGTTACAGGGCCTCTGTTTACTTTGCCATACGGCAAAGTCAAAGGAGCGTTCGGCGTTGAAACTCGCAGGATGAGTATTGACGATACGCCTGCGGCTGATTCCATCGCAGGCAATCTATACAACTTTACCTCCTCGACTCCGACTCGGGGTAGCGACAGAGCAAACGATATTTTCGGTGAGGTTGAAGTACCGTTGCTAAAAAATCTACCGGGCGCGCAAGACCTCACGTTAAACGCCTCGGCGCGTTGGGCGGACTATAAGTCTTACGGCGCAGATTCCACCTATAAAGCTGGATTGTTTTGGTCGCCAGCGAAATGGCTGACATTACGTGGAACGAAAGGTACTTCATACCGCGCTCCCGCTTTGTTCGAGCAGTTTTTGGGAGCATCTTCGGGCTTTCTGAGCTCAACGCTCGACCCTTGTAACAACTGGGACTCTCCTACGAATGCCGGCACTGCGCGCGCCGCTAATTGCAAGAGCGAGGGGCTTGCGCCTGGCTTTACCGCGACCCAAGGTATCACGGTTTTGGGCGTGGGCGGGCGCGATGCGGGCCTTAAGGCTGAGACTTCATCGAATAAGTCTTTCGGTGTGATCTTTCAGCCCGAGTTGCCTTCTGGTTGGGGCGATTTATCGTTAGCTGTAGACCGCTTCGATGTACAAGTTGACAATGGCGTTGCCTCAATAGGTGGCGGAGCTATTTTGGCGCGTTGCTACGACGATCCGCAGTTCCGAGCCGGCGGCGGTTTTTGCCGACTCATTGCAGCGCGTAGCGCCACAAACGGGCTCACAGTAACGAATGGCTTCATTAATTTAGCGACCGACGTGGCGAAGGGCTACGATATGACCGGCCGTTATACCAACGCAGTAGGGCTTGGTAAGTTGCGGATGAATATGTCGGTAACGAAATACAACACGCAATCCAATAGGCTATTTGCAGACGATCCAGTCGATGAACTGAACGGTACGATCGCCAACCCCGCATGGTCTGGCGCTTTAGACGTTAACTACACCGTGAAAGATTGGAATTTCTTCTACGGGCTCGAGTGGGTAGGAAAGACATCAAGCTATAAACGTTTAGAAGAAGATCCAGCGACAAGTACGTATAAATTAGACACGCCGGACTACTTACTGCACGCCACATCAATTCGCTACACGGATTCGGCTGGTAAGTGGACTGCAACACTTGGTGTGCGTAATCTGGCTAATACCAAACCACCAGTGATTTCTGCGCAAGCTGGTTTCAACCGCGTAGGGAACGCGCCGCTTTATAGCGGTTACGACTACACCGGTCGGCGCGTTTTCTTAAATCTATCGAAGTCGTTTTAAGCTACATCCCCCCAAACTTTCAGCCGGTTTGGGGGCTCGCGACACCCAGTCGCGTGTACATATAATCGCCCCAACAGCCAGCGCTATTGGGGCGTTTTTTTTGGAGAAGACTATGAACAAATCGAAATCGCGATTTAGCGGTGTGTGGCTTTGTATAGCGTCAGTCCTCGCTGCAATAAATCCCGCCTTTTCGCAAGACCGTAGTGCGGCGGCCAATATCAAAGTGCCCACACCTGCCCAGCTCGCGCAATTTCCTGTCATGACAGGCTTCCAAATTTCTCCTGATGGCACGCGGATGCTTGCAATTGAAAGCAACGGCGACACGCGCAATATTTTGGTTTGGAAGCTCGCAGAGTTGTCTGCGAAGCCCACCGTGATTGGCTCCAAAACCATGCAAATTGGCACTGCGTCATTTTTGAAAAATGATTTGCTGCAAGTTGTGCTGCGGCAGCCCTACGACGATCGTAGCGATGGACTGGTGAAGACATTTATTAGCAAGCTAATGTTTACTGACATCGAAGGTAAAAAATGGATTGAACCGATGGCATCTGCGGAAATTGCGCGCACGGCTGGCGCAAAAGTGCAAGAGGCGCTTTCCAATCCATCCGTGCTGAATCGGATGGTGGCGGACCCCGATCACGTCATTTTGGAAAGTGACTCACGAGGAGAAACACGAGATGTTTTTCGCTACAACGTACGTACCGGCGGCGCTACTCGTTTGATGCGACTTGGCGAGACCGACAGCACAGTATTGGTAAGCTCCGCGGGCGCTCCTTGGGCAAAGTCGCGGTTCGGTACGGACGGCAGCGGCGCGTATGTCGCCATTGATATTCGCTCCGCTGGAGGAGAGTGGGGGGAACACTTTCGCAGTTATGTGAAAAATCGCGATGTGGTGGACGTAATTGCGCTCGGAGCGAACGCCAATACCGCCATTATTCGAAGTAATGTTGGTCAAGAATTTTCAAGTATCTACGAGTACGACATCGCATCGAAGAAAATCGGTTCCAAGCTTTTTGAGCACAAGTTTTTTGACGCCTCTGGTGTCATCAGTTTTGCAAGTGATGGTGTTCCAGGTTCTGATGGCTTTGACGGTTTCATCTACGCAGGCATTTCAGATCGTGACGTTCATTGGGAAAAGCCAGAGATTAGTGCGATTGTGCGTGGGATCGCGCAATCTCTCGGTCTCAAAGAGAGCAAGCAAAAATTGGTGAGTGTTGCAGGCAATCAGCAAGCTGAAATTACTACTTTTGGCGACGTATCGGTGCAATTGGTGCAACGTGTTGCTGGTGCTTCGCCGATGTATCTTTTCCGCGTGAGTGGATCTGCCTATCCTACCGAGCATTACCTATTACAGAACCAAAAGCTGCAACTTCTCGCCAAGGAATATCCAACTATAGATCGCGCGGCGCTCGGATCTGCACAGTTTGTTCACTACCCGAGTCGCGATGGCCTTAATATTCCTGCTTACTTAGATGTGCCCAGTGAAAAACTGTGTGGGCCCGGCCCTTATGCGGCTGTGATTCACCCTCATGGCGGCCCATGGGCGCGCGATTCCGGCGGTTTTGATAATTCTGGTTGGGTACCTTTATTAGTCACGCAATGCAACGTGGTTTTGCGGCCGCAGTTTCGCGGCTCGGAAGGCTGGGGGCGCAGCCTCTGGTACGCGGGCGATCGGGAGTGGGGTCAAAAAATGCAAGATGACAAAGACGATGGCGCTAAGTGGCTCATCAGTCAAAAGCTTGCGAACCCAAAAAGGATAGCAATGTTTGGATTTTCGTACGGCGGTTACGCTGCCTTCGTCGCAGCTATTCGACCAAACGACCTTTACAAGTGTGCCATTGCGGGCGCTGGGGTCGCAGATATAGAAAAAATCACTTCCGGTATTTTCACAAACCCATTCTTCCGGGACCGGCAGGAGGCGACGATGCGAGGCCTAAACCCCGTTCAGTACGCAAGTGATATTAAGATTCCGATTATGGTGTACCACGGAGAGCGGGATCAAATAGTTCCATTGATTCAATCTGATATGTTTGTCGAGCGCGCGAAGAAGTCCAGCAAACCCGTGGAATATCACGTTTTAAAGGACTATGCGCATGGCCCAGCGTGGACTCGGCAAATCATGACCGAACAATTGACAATCATTAGTGACTATCTAAAGTCGGGTTGCGCAGGCGGGCTCTAGCTTTAATACTTCCACTGCTACTTGTTATGAGCGGGTACTCAAGGTGCGGATGGGAAAGTTGATTGCAATATGTTGACGCGCGCAAATCACGCTAAAACCTGCGGCGTAAAAAGGCAACTTTTCGGGAGATATCTACCGAAAAGTTGCCTTTTTACGCCGCAGGTAATTGGACACAACGCAAGTCACCACACGTAGATTCAGCCTGCTGCGAAGGTTGCCGCGTATCGGCTGCTAGCGCAAATCAAATTCTAGCTAACGTCAGATCCAACAATTTTTTACTCATGTCACCCCTAACTATTCCCGTCTGAATCTTAAAATGTCGCCGACGCATCCGATTTCTCACTTGTAACAAGTAATTACTCTAAATTTAATAGTGAGTAATTGCTCTCACAAAAATCTATAAAAATCTAAAAAACTGTGTTGATGAGTCCGATATGCCTCGCGCTAACAAATCTGGGGCGCTCTGGTACTTCGAAATTTCAGGGAACGCCGTCACCAAACGATGTGCGGAGTGGTTAACTTACCATTCACCTAAATCGTTGTAATGAGGGCTTGACGACACCATACTTTTCACGGTATTATCTCAGACTCTGTGGAATTTCTGTCGCTCGCAATCGTACGGGTGCCCAGTAAAAACTTCTAAAGGAATTGCGTTATGCCCACCATCAATCAACTGGTGCGTAAAGGTCGTACGCCGGTAGTGGAGAAATCCAAATCACCGGCGCTGAAGAATAGCCCCCAAAAGCGCGGCGTGTGCACGCGCGTGTACACCACCACGCCTAAGAAACCAAACTCCGCTCTGCGTAAGGTCGCCAAAGTGCGGCTTACCAACGGCTTCGAGGTCATTTCGTACATAGGCGGCGAGGGTCACAACCTACAAGAGCATTCAGTAGTGCTCATCCGCGGCGGCCGCGTAAAAGACTTGCCTGGTGTGCGTTACCACACGGTGCGCGGCTCGCTAGACACGGCTGGCGTGAAAGACCGTAAGCAGTCGCGCTCTAAGTACGGCGCAAAGCGCGCCAAAAAAGCGTAACCCCAGTTAATTTAATTGCGCCACTTCGGGTGTTGAGCCTGAGTCGCATTTCCAGAAATCAAGGAAGAGTGCTATGCCACGTCGTCGCGAAGTCCCCAAACGAGTGATCCTTCCGGATCCAAAGTTTGGCAATGTGGAGTTGTCAAAATTTGTAAACGTCGTAATGATGAGTGGCAAGAAGGCTGTTGCTGAACGCATCGTTTACGGAGCTCTTGAGGCGCTTACCAAAAAAGGTAAAGAACCGATTGAGATTTTCAATTTGGCGTTGAACAATGCTAAGCCGATGGTCGAAGTGAAGAGCCGTCGTGTGGGCGGTGCAAACTTCCAAGTTCCTGTTGAAGTGCGTCCAGCACGTCGCAGCGCGTTGTCCATGCGTTGGTTGCGTGAAGCGGCGCGTAAGCGTGGCGAAAAATCAATGGCGCAGCGTTTAGCGGGCGAGTTGATCGACGCAGCGGAAGGTCGCGGAGGCGCGGTGAAGAAGCGCGAAGAAGTCCACCGCATGGCGGAAGCCAATAAGGCGTTCTCGCACTTTAGGTTCTAAATTTAAGATTCAAAAATGAGAGTGTGTCGCTCAAAAGGCGGCATGCTCAATAAAGCAGGATAGTAAACATCATGGCTCGTGTCACCCCCATTAATCGTTATCGCAACATCGGCATATCCGCGCACATTGATGCGGGTAAGACCACGACCACCGAACGTATCCTTTTTTACACGGGTGTAAACCACAAAATCGGTGAGGTGCACGATGGTGCTGCCACGATGGATTGGATGGAGCAAGAGCGCGAGCGCGGCATTACTATTACGTCTGCCGCTACCACTTGCTTTTGGAAGGGCATGGATGGCACTTTCCCGCAGCACCGCATCAATATTATTGACACACCAGGGCACGTTGACTTCACGATTGAAGTAGAGCGCTCGATGCGCGTTCTCGACGGTGCGTGCATGGTTTATTGTGCTGTGGGTGGAGTGCAGCCACAATCAGAAACCGTTTGGCGTCAAGCAAATAAGTACAAAGTGCCGCGTTTGGCTTTCGTAAATAAAATGGATCGCACGGGCGCAGATTTTTTCAAAGTCTACGATCAGATGAAAGCTCGCCTCAAGGCGAACCCTGTTCCATTGCAGATCCCAATTGGTGCTGAAGATAAGTTCGAAGGTGTTGTTGATTTGATTCGGATGAAGGCTATCTACTGGGACGAAGCGTCGCAGGGCATGAAATTTGACCTTCGCGAAATCCCTGCCGAGTTACTCGACAAAGCCAAAGAGTGGCGCGAGAAGATGCTCGAAAGCGCGGCGGAAGCAAATGAAGAGCTGATGAATAAGTACCTCGAAGAAGGGGACTTGTCCATTGAAGACGTTAAGAAAGGCATTCGTCATCGTACGATTGCCAGCGAAATTGTGCCCATGATGTGCGGCTCCGCCTTCAAGAACAAAGGCGTTCAAGCCATGTTAGATGCGGTTATTGAATTCATGCCAGCACCTACCGATATTCCTCCGGTTACTGGCGAGTTGCCTAACGGCACGAAGGGTGATCGCCACGCGACTGATGAAGAGAAATTCTCCGGTTTGGCGTTTAAGATCATGACCGATCCGTTTGTGGGTCAGCTCACATTCGTGCGCGTGTATTCCGGCGTATTGAAGTCTGGCGATTCGATTCTTAATCCAGTTAAGGGCCGTAAAGAACGTATTGGTCGTTTGGTGCAGATGCACGCCAACGTGCGCGAAAACATCGACGAAGTTCGCGCTGGAGATATCGCCGCTGTAATCGGTTTGAAAGATGCCATTACAGGCGATACGTTGTGTGATCCTTCCGCAGAAATCACGCTTGAGCGGATGATTTTCCCTGAGCCGGTTATTCACGTTGCTGTTGAGCCGAAGACGAAAGTCGATCAAGAAAAAATGGGTATGGCGTTGAGCCGCTTGGCCCAAGAGGATCCTTCGTTCCGTGTTCGCACCGATGAAGAGTCTGGCCAAACAATCATCTCCGGCATGGGCGAGCTGCACTTGGAAATTCTTGTTGACCGCATGAAACGCGAGTTTAATGTGGAGGCCAACGTAGGCGCACCGCAAGTAGCCTATCGCGAAGCGATCCGTAAGTTGGCTGAGGTAGAAGGCAAGTTCGTGAAGCAATCTGGTGGCCGCGGGCAATATGGTCACGTTTGGATAAAGATGGAGCCAAACGAAACAGGCAAAGGATTTGAGTTTGTAGACGCTATTAAAGGCGGCTCGGTTCCGCGCGAATACATTCCCGCTGTCGAAAAAGGGCTGGTTGATTCTTTGCCAAACGGCGTACTTGCCGGCTTCCCAGTCGTAGATGTAAAGGTAACATTGTTCGACGGTTCGTACCACGACGTAGACTCCAACGAGAACGCCTTTAAAATGGCGGCATCGATGGCGTTTAAGGACGGGATGCGCAAGGCAAGTCCAGTTTTGCTCGAGCCGATGATGTCCGTAGAAGTTGAAACGCCCGAGGACTATGCTGGAACGGTGATGGGCGACTTGTCCTCACGTCGCGGTATGGTTCAGGGTATGGACGACATGGCCGGTGGCGGTAAGGCAATTAAGGCCGAAGTGCCGCTATCAGAAATGTTTGGCTACTCCACTTCTTTGCGGTCCGCCACGCAAGGTCGCGCGACGTACACCATGGAATTTAAGCATTACACCGAGGCGCCTAAGAACGTTGCGGAAGCCATCATGAATAAAAAGGATGGCAAATAAGTTTTAGTAGGTTTTGCGGCAAATGTTTACTGTGTACCAATCGAAGTCCACAGGTTCAATTTCACACTTAAGTAAGAGGTAAATCATCATGGCAAAAGGCAAGTTTGAGCGCACCAAGCCCCACGTCAATGTGGGCACGATTGGGCACGTCGATCACGGCAAGACCACACTGACCGCGGCAATCACCACCGTATTGTCAAAGAAGTTCGGTGGCGAAGCCAAAGCGTATGACCAAATTGATGCAGCACCTGAAGAAAAAGCGCGTGGTATTACGATTAATACCGCCCACGTTGAATACGAAACGGCTGCGCGTCACTACGCCCACGTAGACTGCCCAGGCCACGCCGACTACATCAAAAACATGATCACAGGTGCCGCCCAAATGGATGGCGCAATCTTGGTCGTATCCGCCGCTGACGGCCCCATGCCCCAAACGCGTGAGCACATTTTGCTCGCCCGTCAGGTAGGCGTACCTTACATCATCGTCTTCATGAACAAAGCGGACATGGTAGACGACGCCGAATTGCTCGAATTAGTCGAAATGGAAGTGCGTGATTTGCTCAGCAAATACGACTTCCCAGGCGACGACACCCCCATCATCATCGGCTCCGCAGTCAAAGCGCTTGCAGGTGAAGACACCGACATCGGCGTCAAAGCCATTCTCAAGCTCGCCGACGCACTCGACACCTACATCCCGCTGCCACAACGCGCGATTGACGGCGCGTTCCTCATGCCAGTAGAAGACGTATTCTCCATCTCCGGTCGCGGCACGGTGGTAACCGGTCGTATCGAGCGCGGCATTGTCAAGGTGGGTGAAGAGATCGAAATCGTCGGCATCAAGCCCACGGTCAAAACGATTTGCACCGGTGTAGAAATGTTCCGCAAACTGCTCGACCAAGGTCAAGCGGGCGACAACGTCGGTATTCTCCTGCGCGGCACCAAGCGCGAAGACGTAGAGCGCGGCCAAGTGCTGTGCAAGCCAGGTTCCATCAAGCCCCACACCAAGTTCGAGTGCGAGGTCTACATCTTGTCCAAAGACGAAGGTGGCCGTCACACCCCGTTTTTCAGCAACTACCGCCCACAGTTTTATTTCCGTACCACGGACGTAACCGGTGCAACGCAATTGCCAGAAGGCACCGAGATGGTGATGCCAGGCGACAACATCAAGATGATTGTCACCCTCATCGCTCCGGTTGCGATGGAGCAAGGCCTGCGCTTCGCTATTCGCGAAGGTGGCCGTACCGTGGGTGCAGGCGTTGTTGCGAAGGTAATTGAGTAATTTTTGAGCAATACCTGCGGCGCAAATTAGACGTACTTTAGGATTTATCTCCCGAAAAATACGCCTGTTTTGGCGCAGAATGTAGCAAACAGGTTTAGCAGCAATAGGGGTGTAGCTCAGCTGATGTTTTTAGCTGGTGCATTTGGTAGCAATAAAGTTTTAGCAGAAATAGGGGTGTAGCTCAGCTGATGTTTTTGGCTGGTGCATTTGGTAGCAAAAAAGTTTTAGCAGAAATAGGGGTGTAGCTCAGCTGGAAGAGCGACGGTCTCCAAAACCGTAGGTCGGGGGTTCGATCCCCTCCGCCCCTGCCATATTTAGTAGTTATTTTGTCGTTTTTTTAATCACACGCGAAGCGCATACAAGATGGTCGATAACGTAAAACTGTTTGGAGCATTTCTCTGCGTCGCCGCGGGCGTGTTTGGCTTTCATTTCTATAGCCAACAACCGATGGTGTTGCGCGTGTTGATGGTGCTCGCGGGGCTTGGCGTCGGCGCCGGAGTAGCGTGGTTGTCCACTCCCGGAAAGTCATTCCTTGAGTTCGCCAAGGAAGCATGGGCCGAGGGCAAAAAAGTGGCGTGGCCTACCCGCAAGGAAACGCTGCAAACCACCGGCATCGTGTTCATTTTCGTAACGATCATGGCTCTGTTTTTGGCGTTTGTAGATTTTGTGCTCGCGTACGCAATGAAGTTCATCACCGGTGCAGGAGCTTAAACGCAATGACGGACGACGTGCAAACAACTGATGCGAATACCGCTGCGGCTGCCGCGGCCCCCGCAGTTGTAAACAATAAACGCTGGTACATCGTGCACGCCTACTCAGGATTTGAGAAGAGCGTGCAAAAAGCACTGGTTGAGCGTATTGGACGCTCGGGTTTGTCGGATAAGTTCGGTCAAATTTTGGTGCCGGTTGAAGAAGTAGTGGAGATTAAGAACGGCCAAAAAGCGGTGAGCGAGCGCAAGCTTTATCCGAGCTACGTATTTGTTGAACTTGAGCTTACGGACGAAACCTGGCATTTGGTGAAAAGCACGCAACGGGTAACTGGCTTTATCGGCGGTACCGGCAACAAGCCAACGCCGATCTCGCAAAAAGAGATGGACGGCATTATCAATCAGGTGAAAACCGGCGTTGAAAAGCCGCGGCCAAAAGTGTTGTTCGAAAACGGCGAATCGGTTCGAATCAAAGATGGCGCATTTACCGACTTCAACGGCAATGTGGAAGATGTGAATTACGAGAAATCGAAACTGCGCGTATCGGTCATGATTTTCGGCCGTGCAACGCCAGTAGAGTTAGATTTCGGGCAGGTCGAAAAAGCTTAGTTTTGGGCCGATAACTTCCAAAAAATGCTTAATTTGCGCCGCAGGTATTTAAGGTTTTAGTAGTTGAAGTCGTAACACACGCAGTAGATAAGGTGCCTTTCGCGTGAAAGGTTTTGGGGAGGGACGGCTCGTCTCGATATCACCCGCACATTAGGAGTAATGAGTAATGGCAAAGAAAGTTGTTGGCTTTATTAAGCTACAAGTTCCCGCCGGCAAGGCAAACCCTTCGCCACCAATTGGCCCAGCACTGGGTCAACGCGGTTTGAACATCATGGAATTTTGCAAAGCGTTTAACGCGCAGACGCAAAAAATGGAGCCCGGTATGCCGATCCCCGTGACCATCACGGCGTTCGCAGACAAGAGCTTCACTTTCGTGCTGGGTACGCCACCCAACACGTACCTCATCAAGAAAGCCGCGAAGATCGAAAAAGGCTCGCCACGTCCGCATACGGATAAAGTGGGCAAGATTACGCGCGAGCAAGCTGAAGAAATCGCGAAGACAAAAATGCCAAGCCTCACTGCCGCCGATATGGATGCAGCAGTGCGCACCATCGCAGGTAGCGCCCGCTCAATGGGCATTACCGTTGAAGGGGTGAAATAACATGACCACGATGACCAAACGCATGAAGGCGCTCGCGCCAAAAGTGGATCGCAATAAATCGTATCCTGTGTCCGACGCGCTCACATTGGTGAAAACCACGGCAACGGCTAAATTTAACGAATCGATCGATATCGCCATCAACTTAGGTGTTGACGCGAAAAAATCTGACCAAACCGTTCGTGGTGCAGTGGTCATGCCATCGGGTACGGGGAGAACCGTGCGCGTAGCGGTGTTCACGCAAGGGGCGAAGGCTGAAGAAGCCAAAGCCGCGGGTGCAGACATCGTTGGTTTTGAAGATCTCGCCGCTTCTGTAAAAGAAGGCAAGATGGATTTCGACATCGTGATTGCCACGCCGGATGCAATGCGTATCGTTGGTACCCTGGGTCAGATTCTCGGCCCACGCGGTTTGATGCCAAACCCAAAAGTTGGCACCGTAACCGCTGATGTAGCCACCGCGGTGAAAAACGCCAAGGCCGGTCAGGTGCAATACCGTACTGATAAAGCCGGTATTGTTCACGCCTCCATTGGTCGTGCTTCGTTTACGGTTGAGCAACTACAAGCAAACATGACAGCATTGATTGAGGCATTGCAAAAGGCAAAGCCCGCTTCGTCAAAAGGGCAGTATTTACGCAAGATTAGTGTGGCAAGCACGATGGGCGTTGGTGTGCGCGTGGATCAATCCGCGTTCGCCGTCCAAGCTTCGTCGCGCTAAACAAATCCCTCACATCGCTTGCGATGTGTGCTGTATGCTCCCCTCTCCCCCGGGGAGAGGGGTTGGGGGGTGAGGGAATCGAGCTGGTAGGTTTTTCTGTCGCTCGATGAACAAAAATTTGGTGGGTCAGCGCTCGCGATTGTTTTTAACAAAACCGTGCGCTGAACCATCCAAGACCGTTGGTGCTGAAAAGGTGTTTCAGCTTAATCGTACCTGCGGCGCAAATAAGCCAGTTTTTTAGGTTTATCTCGCCAAAAACGTAAGACCAACGCAGATGGTGGTTCCACTGGAATGAATGGGGCAGCGAACGCACTGAAATGCGCGCGAAGCTCTTCTCACCCAGTTGTGCTGCTGAAACTGGGCGCGTTACGGGTTTTTCAAGCAAACCTGCAGCGCATATTGAAGGAGTATTAACTTGAGTGATAAACGTTCTGGCCACGCTGGTAAAGGCGCAGTCATTGACGAAATCAAAGCGCAAGTCGCCAAGTCGCAGACGATGGTGTTGGCTGATTACCGTGGTACTACGGTTTCAGAAATCACCAAGCTGCGCGCAGCCGCACGTGATAAAGGCGTGTATCTGCATGTGTTGAAAAACACATTGGCTCGCCGCGCTGTAGCAGGTTCGCCGTTTGAAGTGGCATCGGAGCATATGTCCGGTCCGCTCATCTACGGCTTCTCTACGGATGCAGTGGCCGCCGCGAAAGTGGTAGCAGACTTTGCAAAGGGTAACGAGAAGTTCGCAATTAAAGCCGGTGCATTTGGCGGTAAGGTTTTGGATAAAGCGGGCGTAACAGCCCTTGCATCCATCCCTTCGCGCGAAGTGTTGCTCGCGCAAATCTGTGGTTTGCTGCAATCGCCAATTTCGCGCTTCGCGCGTGTGATCGGTGCCGTAGCGGAGCAGAAAAGCGCACCTGCAGCATTAGTTGCCGAATAAATTTCTTTCGTTATTCAATCAACCCATTCATTAGGATTTTTCACACATGGCATTTAATAAAGACGATTTTTTAGCCGCGCTTGACAGCATGAGCGTGCTCGAACTCAATGATCTCGTAAAAGCGATCGAAGAGAAATTTGGCGTTTCGGCAGCAGCGATGTCCGCTCCGGCAGCGGGCGGCGGTGCAGTGGCTGCGGCAGTTGAAGAGAAAACTGAGTTCAACGTGAACTTGCTCGAAGCGGGCGCAAGCAAAGTAAACGTAATTAAAGTAGTACGCGAAGTTACCGGCTTGGGCCTCAAAGAAGCTAAGGACTTAGTTGACGGTGCACCGAAGACAGTTAAAGAAGGCGTGCCTAAAGCTGACGCTGAAGCTATTTTGAAGAAATTGATTGACGCGGGTGCGAAAGCCGAAGTTAAGTAACCAATCAAGCAATTGATTTAGTCGTAAATCAGCGCAGCAAGCAGTATTTAGCACGAGTGCGCTGATTTTTGCGCCGCAGGATTTTCAAAAAATGCGACGCAAAAATCTCCGCACTCCAACGTCCTTCCACCATCGGGAGCATTGACACATGGCCATTACGACCTACTCGTTCGCTGAAAAAAAGCGCATTCGCAAAAGCTTTGCAAAGCGCGACAACGTATTGAAAGTTCCGTTTCTCCTCGAAACGCAGCTCATTTCGTATCGCGAATTCTTGCAAGCTGCAATCCCTATTGGTCAGCGTAAAGACCAAGGATTGCAATCTGCGTTTTTGTCGATTTTCCCTATCGTAAGCAACATCCAGAACGCACGCCTTGAGTTCGTAAGCTACCAGCTCGGCATGCCCGCGTTCGATGTAACCGAATGCCAGCAGCGTGGATTGACCTTTGCTGCCCCCTTGCGGGCTAAAGTGCGCTTGGTCATTCTTGACCGCGAAGCGCCGCAAGAAACCATCAAAGAAATCAAAGAGCAAGAAGTCTATATGGGCGAAATTCCGCTCATGACTGAAAACGGCTCTTTTGTAGTGAACGGTACCGAGCGCGTTATCGTGTCTCAGCTGCACCGCTCGCCGGGCGTGTTCTTTGAGCACGATCGGGGCAAAACCCATAGCTCGGGCAAGTTGTTGTTCTCAGCACGGATCATTCCGTACCGTGGTTCATGGCTCGATTTCGAATTCGACGCGAAGGACCTCGTGTTCTTCCGTGTAGACCGTCGTCGCAAATTGCCAGTCACTATTTTGTTCAAAGCCTTGGGCATGAACGCAGAAGACATTCTTTCTACGTTCTATGACTTCGAGGCTTTTAATCTCACGCCAAAAGGCATTGAGCTCGACGTGGTGGCCGAGCGCTTAAAAGGTGACGTTGCGAAATTTGATATTTGCAAGTCCGATGGCACAGTGATCGTGCAGAAAGACAAGCGCATTACCGCCAAGCATGTACGCGACATCACGTCCGCAGGCATCAAAAAATTCGTAATCCCGCAAGATCAGTTGATTGGTCGCGTTATTGGTAAAAATATTGTTGATACCGACACTGGCGAGGTGATTGCCAAGGCGAACGACGAGATTACCGACGAGTTGTTCAATAAATTGATCGTAGCAGGTGTTAAGTCGTTCCAAACGCTTTACATCAACGATACTGATCACGGCCCATGGGTCAGCGGCACGTTGCGCAGCGACGAAACGCCGGATCAAACCGCCGCGCGCGTGGTGATCTACCGCATGATGCGTCCAGGCGAGCCACCAACCGAAGACGCTGTAGAGGCGCTCTTTGACCGGCTCTTCTTTAATGGCGATACTTATGATCTTTCACGCGTAGGCCGCATGAAATTTAACCGTCGCGTCAGCCGCGATGAAATCGTTGGCTCGGGCACGCTTTCTAAAGTAGATATCCTCGCTGCTGCAAAGATTTTGGTTGATTTGCGTAACGGCAAAGGCGAAGTAGACGACATTGACCATTTGGGGAATCGTCGCGTTCGTTCCGTTGGCGAGCTGGCAGAAAACCAATTCCGTTCTGGTCTAGTGCGGGTTGAGCGCGCCGTTAAAGAGCGTTTGGCTCAAGCGGAAAGCGAAAATTTACTGCCAACTGACTTAATTAATGCGAAGCCAATTAGCGCCGCAATTAAAGAATTCTTCGGTTCGTCGCAGCTTTCGCAGTTCATGGATCAAACCAATCCGTTGTCCGAAATTACGCACAAGCGTCGTGTGTCCGCGCTCGGCCCGGGCGGATTGACGCGCGAACGCGCAGGCTTCGAAGTACGCGACGTGCACCCAACCCACTACGGTCGTGTGTGCCCGATTGAAACGCCGGAAGGCCCGAACATCGGCCTTATCAATTCGCTCGCTCTTTATGCGCGCACGAACGAGTACGGCTTCCTCGAAACGCCCTACCGCAAAGTGGTTGACCAAAAAGTCACCAACACCATTGAGTATTTGTCTGCGATTGAAGAAGGCCAGTACATCATCGCACAGGCAAACTCTACGCTCGATGCTAAAGGCACCTTGACTGATGAGCTAGTTATTTGCCGAAACAAAGGCGAGACCATCGTTGCAACGCCAGAGCGCGTGCAGTACATGGACGTTGCCCCGTCGCAGATTGTTTCGGTTGCAGCCTCGTTAATCCCGTTCCTTGAGCACGACGATGCTAACCGCGCCTTGATGGGCTCGAACATGCAGCGCCAAGCGGTACCTTGCTTGCGCCCAGAAAAACCTCTCGTGGGCACGGGCGTCGAGCGCACGGCGGCGATTGACTCCGGAACAGTCGTTACCGCGCGTCGTGGTGGTGTTGTGGACTACATTGATGCCGGTCGCGTGGTGATACGCGTGAACGACAACGAAACCCAAGCGGGCGAAGTGGGCGTTGATATCTACAACCTCATTAAGTACCGTCGCTCCAACCAAAACACCAATATCAACCAACGGCCATTGGTTCGCTTGGGCGATATCATCGCTAAAGGCGATGTGGTGGCAGACGGCGCATCGACTGATGTGGGCGAATTGGCGCTCGGCCAAAACATGTTGGTTGCCTTTATGCCGTGGAATGGCTACAACTACGAAGACTCGATTTTGATCTCCGAGCGCGTTGTTGCCGACGATCGCTACACCTCGATTCACATTGAAGAGCTAGCGATTCTCGCCCGCGACACTAAATTGGGTTCAGAAGAGATAACCAAAGACATCAGCTCCATGGGCGATGTGCAGTTAAATCGTCTCGACGACTCCGGTATTGTGTTCATCGGTGCCGAAGTGGAGGCGGGCGACGTGTTGGTCGGTAAAGTAACGCCAAAGGGAGAAACCCAGCTTACGCCCGAAGAGAAATTGCTTCGTGCAATCTTCGGTGAAAAAGCATCGGACGTTAAAGATACGTCCTTGCGCGTTCCATCCGGCATCAACGGCACGGTGATTGATGTGCAAGTGTTCACGCGGGAAGGCATCGAGCGGGACAAGCGCGCGCAATCAATCATCGATGATGAGTTGAAGCGCTACAAAATGGATCTAGCCGATCAGCTTCGAATCGTAGAAAACGACGCATTTGAGCGAATCGAGCGCATGTTAACCGGCAAGCTCGCGACCGGTGGACCAAAGAAGTTGGCCAAAGGCACTAAGATTACCAAGGACTATCTCACCTCAGTCGGTCGCCACGACTGGTTTGATATTCGCCTCGACGACGAAGCCACAGCACTCCTGCTTGAG
>JANMDS010000466.1:0-8224 GCA_031376405.1 Betaproteobacteria bacterium | reverse complement strand
CGCAACGTTGGTCGTGCAGCGCGAGCCCGTGACGGTTACGCGCGAAGAAGAAGTAACTGCGATTGCGCTGCGTACCCGCCCAGTTGACCGCCATGGCGCCGATATCGATGGGGTGAACCGCTCCGACGATCTCGCTGCAATGTTGCCCTCAGAATCGCTAATGCGACGCCGTCGGACCCTGCGCACGCTGTGGCGTGCGCGCTACGTCGAGCACGCGCTTATGACTTACGCGCGTAGGGTGTGGCTTGAGGTGCCAACGTCCGTTCCACAAATGCAAAGTGTTACCCGAACGGTGATGCTCCCGCCGCCGCAGTTTGAAACTGGACCGATGATCGTATGCGTCGATACTTCAAGCTCAATGAAAGGTGCGAAAGAGTGGCTCGTTAAGGCCACTGTTTTTGAAGCGATGCGTGCCGCTCATGCTCAAAAGCGGACATGCTACCTTTATGCATTTAGTGATGAAACCAGTATTGTTGAGCACAACTTATCTCTCGACGCGGCAGGGTTGCAAGCACTAATCGATTTCCTCGAAATGTCCTTCCATGGGGGAACCGATGTTGCCGATTGCATCACGCGCGCGGTTGAGCGGGTGCGCAGCGAAGCCTGGCGCGCAGCGGATATTTTGATCGCGAGTGATGGAGAATTCGGCGTACCGCGCGCAGTTGAACACTTGATTGCACAATCCAAGCAGTCTCTTTCCCTGCGCATCGTAGGTGTGCTCGCAGCAGACCGCGAAACCATCGGAATGCGCGCGATTTGCGATAGTAATTTGTGGATTAGAGATTGGCGACGGTTTGAGGTGGCGGGTGATGCCAACGCGTCTCCGATTCACTCCAAAAGCTTAACGGCAATCTACTTCCCCAACGCGATCCGCTAAGACTTATTCGTCTCTTCCGAGGGCTTAGGCTTGTCCTCGCACTCGCCTGCGCGCACTGCCTTGATGGTTTCGCTGCGCTCTGCGGGTACGCCGCCAAACTTGGTGCCTTTCGATTCAGTTTCAATCGTATAGTGCGTTGAGTCGTGCAGCGTAATCGTAGTGTGATTCGTCCCCGCGAGTCCACCGGGTAGATTGCACTGAGCGGTGATGTCAAAACTATTGTTCGATACTTGTTTAACCTCCGACTTGCACAAAAACGATGCAATAGAAAGTGCCCGCTGGATTTCTTTTTTCGGACTGGCGCAGTAATCGGTTTTACGCACCGTGGGGGCTTCACCAGGCTTACGAATCGTACGCTCCACTTCCCATTTTCCCGGTTTAAGCTGGTCAAGCGGCAATCGATCTAGTGCGAATGCGGGCGCGCTGGCGGCGAGAACGAGAAAGAAGGAAAGTGTTTTCATGCTGCCAATAACGCAAAAGGGGGGAAATGGTGTACCGCGCGCTGCAATGGCGGAACGATTTTTGTGACACCTTGGCACTGTAACACCGCGCAAAAGAGCGTACCGGCTTCGACCATAACGCGTGCCACGCGTTCCCCGTTAGCGAGCGCGGTCGCCACGTATTCGGGAGGTAGTCGCGGAACGCAAACCGTCACTAATTGCTCGCCTAAATCGGAATCATCCTTAACTTCGCACGCTGGTAGTCGCTGAATTGACGGGTGGTCTACATTTACCGCATTGGCGATGAGCGTAGCGGCAGCGTCCGCGCGTGCCGCATTCGCCGCTAGAGAGGTCACTGCGTCGGCGATGCCTAGCGATTGCGAGCGACCTCGCCAACCGGAGGTGGCCGCACCGCGCACGTGCCAGTCTGAACCGATTTCGATGAAACTACGCACTGCTTGCTGGCCAGGATTATCGGCAATGGCTAACCGGAATCGTTCGTTCGGGTTCAAGTGGAACGCAATATCGCCGCCATTGTTGACAAACGCTTTCGAAAGTGCAGGCGCGCAAGCAAGCATTGCATGAAGTAGCGTATCGGCCACAGCGCCTGCTACGGCGGCCATTGGCGTAATGAAAACAGTGCGGTGTGGCCAACACGCTTCGTGCATCAAACGTGCTGTGATGCCATTAAGGATCGGTCGCGAGTCAGTGAGGGGACGTCGGAGCGTGACGAGTTCTGCAACGAGCTCCGGTAATAACGTGGGAAAGCGCTCCGCAGCGGCGTTGAGCGCGGAACACACGTCGGTGGTTGCGCCATGAGCCTCTACGATGCAATCAATCGGTCCGTGATGCAAGTGCAGACGGTTTGTGCTGAGCCACACCACCTGCGCGCTCATCGTGAATCGTTGATGCGTTTGATGGTTTCGCCTGCAAGTACGGCTTCGAGCGTGCGCACACGGTCCGTATAGCCACCCATCGCAGCGTAGTGCTCAGCGCGCATTGTAAATTCAATGGGCGCTACGAGAGCAGGTGTGGGCACGTAACCGAAGCTGTTGTCCGGCAATTCCAGTACGTCTACCATTACCGTAATGCCACCACCTGGCCACACATACGCATTCGCTCCGCCACAGGTAACACGGGTGAAAAGGGATTTCACACTCTTGGTAAGCCGTACCGGATTATCCGTAACTCCAGCGCGCAAACTCCCGCCAGCGCCGCCCATGAATAAAACTGTACAGAGAGCAGGTTCGCAGTTTTCAGAAATGCGCTCGTTAATTTTTTTTAGTGCGTGCGGCATCGGGCGTGGTTGCAGTCGATGTGTTTCATCGTATTCAAAATAGGCGGAATGCTCGCCGGTCGTTGAGACGAAGAGCACGCGCATGCCGGTCCAAGCCTTTTTTGAATCAATCGATTCAATGATCGCGAGCGGATCATCAATATCAGTACCGCCCCAACCGGGTCCCGGCTCTGCCACTTGGAAATACCGTCCGGGTGTACTGCGTCGTCCACGGACGCGAATACCCGCCTCGCGCAGATCCAGAAAACGTCCCGCTTGATGTTCAGTGAGCACGCCTGTGATGTGGTCGTCTACCACGATCACCTCATCAACCAAACCTTGCCATTGCGGGGCAAAAATACCAATCGTGGCGGATCCACAGCCCACGCGCATTACTTTTTCTGGAGCACCATTAACAATTGGCGCCTGTCCCGCCTGAACGATTACCTCTGCCCCGCCATCAATAGCAAGGGTAACGGCTTTTTTGTTTGCAAGTTGTAGTAGCGATTCGCAGGTGACGTTACCTTCCTTCTTGCTGCCGCCCGTTAAGTGCCGCACGCCACCCAACGACAGCATCTGCGAGCCGTATTCAGCGGTGGTTACATGTCCGATTTGTTCGCCCGCAACACGCACAGCACTTTGCTCTGCGCCCAAAAAACGGTCTGAATCAATTTTAATTTTGAGCCCACAGTAGCTGAAAATCCCCTCAGTCACGACGGTGATGGTGTCGATGCCTTCGATCTGTGAAGAAACGATAAACGGTGCGGGTTTATAGTCGGGGTAGGTTGTTGTAGCGCCGATTCCGGTTATGTGCAGCGTTGGAGCGAGCCACGTACTTGGTTCAGACCGATCTTTTAGTCCGCCCAAAAAGGGAACTGTTTTTTGCGTCCGTTCAATGATGACCAATGGATCGAGTCGGATTAGTTTTCCGCTCTCATTCGCGTAGCGGTCGCACGCACCACTCTTTCCTGGGCGAATTCGACACAGTACAGGGCAGGCATCGCAACGGATCGCGTCGTCACTCATTTCAGAGCCTTAACTGCTTCTACTAGTCGATGCGGGAGCACGGGAATTTCCAGCATGCGAACGCCTGTTGCGTTTTCGATTGCACCTAAGATTGCAGGCGCAGTCGGAATGAGCCCAGGTTCCCCAACGCCTTTCGCACCCGAGGGGCCAAGTGCTGTGGGTGATTCGATTAAGAGCACTTCCATAGCAGGCATGTCCCCGATGGTCGGGATTAAGTAATCGTGAAGATTTTCCGTTCTTCCAGGAATGTATTCCTCCATGAGTGCGAGACCTAGGCCTTGCAAGATACCGCCTTGCACTTGACCTTCTACTTGTGTCGGGTTGATAGCGCGACCTACATCGTGCGCAGCGGTGATTCGCATTACCTTGGTTGTGCCCAGCTCCGTATCCACCTCGACCATCGCGATTTGTGCTGCAAAAGCATAACACGCGTAAGGGTCGCCTTGGCCATTGATATCCTGCGGCGTTGTCGGAGGATCAAATCGTCCAAAACCCTCAATGGCAGTGGTGAGTTCGAGCGCGCGTGCTGTGTTCGCGCTCAATATGTCTAGAACGGCGGGACTAGAGTCGGCCCGCAGTGAAAATACGGCTACGTTGTCGTCGGCTTCGGGCCAACCAGCGGCTCGCAAAAGCTTGTAGCGTAGATTGCTTGCGGCGAGCTCTACTGCTTTTCCCGAAACATAGGTTTGTCGTGAGGCTGAAGTTTTTCCCGCATCCAATGTAAAATCCGTATCGCCCGAAATGAGGCGAATGCGCTCACTTCGAATTTTGAGTGTATCCGCAGCGATTTGGATCAAAATGGTGTTGCTACCCTGACCAATATCCACTGCGCCTGAATAGAGCGTAATGCCTTGCGCATCGGCTACGATTCGCATCGACGAAGGGTTCGACAGGGACGTGTTGCCAATGCCATACCACATGCATCCGATACCCACGCCTCGCTTTTTGTGCAGCGACCCTGCGTTAAATGCTTTCGACTCAGCATGCCATGTTTCCCAGCGGGATCGCAACGCATCTAAACATTGATCGAGCCCAGCAGAGTCTTGCAGCACTTGCCCCGTTGCGGTTGTGTCGCCAACCCGAATCGCGTTGCGGTAGCGGAATTCGAGCCGATCAATTTGTAGTTGATCGGCGAGGGCATCCATTGCCGCCTCGTGTGCAATTGCACCTTGCGGTACGCCGAAACCCCGAAATGCGCCTGCGGGATGGCAGTGCGTGAAGTAGGCAGTTCCCCGCGCTCGAACGCTCGGCACGAAGTAAGGCCCCGAGGCGTGAATGGGCACGCGTGTCGCTACGGTTGGCCCCCAACTCGCGTAGGCACCGGTATCAAATTTTGCATGTGTTTCACAATGCAAGAGCTTACCGGTTACATCGGCGCTTAGCGAAAAAGTAATATCAGCTGGATGGCGTTTCGTGGTGCTGGCCATACTTTCGGTTCGGGAATACACACAGGCAACGGGCCGATCCGGCAAGAGCCACGCCGCGACGGCTAGAGCTGGCTGCACGCTCATGTCCAGCTTCCCCCCAAAGCCTCCGCCGCATGCGGTGGGAACGATACGAATATCGGTTGGTTGCATGCGCATTACCACGGCTACTTCATCCCGATCCATGTACGGAGTTTGGGTCGTTACATGTATTTCGAGCCTATCCCCAACCCGCTGCGCCCAACCGGCTTCGGGTTCGATGTAGGCGTGTTCGACAAACTTGGTTTTGACTCGGAGCGCAACACCCGCTGCCGGCTCGATTTCGTTGCTTGTTAGTCTGTTCGCAGCCTTGACTACGCTCCCGTCAATCAGTATGTTGTTGGGCTTACTTCGGTGGACACATTGCTTGGCGCGCTCTGCCTCGTTGAGTCCCATTAACGGTGGCAAAACCGTCCAGGTAATCGGTAGCGCTTGCGGATCAATCGCTTCCACGCGCTCCCGCTCGCCCACCAGAGCACACACCGCTTCGCCCCGGAACTTCACTTCCCCGACGGCGAAAACTGGTTGATCTTTGATGGTTGGATAAATTCCGTAGCCATTGCTCGGCACATCCGAGGCCGTGAGTATGGCGGTGATGCCGTGGGCCGCTGCAAACGCGGGTAAGTCACCTACCACAAATTGCGCGTGATGATGGGGCGAGCGAATGAGTCTGAGCCAGCGGGCGTTCTCAGGAATGCCATCTGCGCCAAAACATTCAGTTCCGTTGGTTTTGCGCGCTCCATCGGTTTTAGGTAGGCGTTCGCCGATGTATCCTGGGCCTGAATGAATGATTCCGCCGCCATGTGCGCAGTGCTCGACAGCCTCAATAATTTTTTGGTATCCGGTACATCGACATAACACGCCGCCCAACGCATCGGAAATTTCCAAGCGATTAGGGTGCGCCGTGCGAACAAGTAAATCGTACGCGGCCATCAGCATGCCGGGTGTGCAAATACCGCATTGGGCCGCGCCGATTTGCTGAAACGCCTGTTGAAGCGCGGCTCCGAGTGGTGTTTGCGCTAACCCTTCAATCGTGCGTACGTTACAGCCTTGCGCTTGGCCAATCGCCGTGATGCAGGCGCATACTGCGCGTCCATCGATCTGTACCGTACACGCGCCACAATCGCCAGCGTTGCAGCCAATTTTTGTACCAGTTAGGTTCAAGTTATCGCGCAACACGTCGGCAAGCCGCTGCGAGGGACGCACATCGAGCGCTTGCCGCACTCCGTTTACCGTTAGCAAAATCATGGTGACGCTCGCACGCAGCGTTGCAGTGCACGGTGGGTGAGCGTACGCGCAACCGCGAGCCGGTACGCGGCAGTGGCGCGCACGTCGCCAATTGGGGTGAGCACGGCGAAATCTGTGCCCAAAATCTGATCGCAAATCGCCGCATCGAAATCCCGTCCGATGAGTTTTTCTTCGAGTGAAGTCAGACGTTTGGCGACTGGGCTGCACGCGCCCACGGCAACGCGCGCTTGGGTAATCCGCCCAAATTTGTGCTCCAAAACCGCTGCCACCATCACGGTAGAGATGAGCAGATAGGCGCGCGCGCCGGTTTTAAGAAATGCACTGGTGGCGCTGAAATAAAGCTTAGGAATGATGAGTGCAGTGACCAACGCATCCTGTGAAATTTGGGTCTTTTTTGGGGAGATAATCCACGAATAGAGCTCAATTTGCGCCGCAGGTATTGCGTGCGAATGCACTTCTACGCGCGCAGCAAGCGCCAACAATACTGGGACGCCATCCGCTGCGGGCGATGCATTGCAAATATTGCCAACAAGTGTTCCGCTGTTTTGAATCTGTACGCCGCCCACCTCGCGTGCCGCTTGTTTGAGCGCGTCAAAGTAGGGCGGCAATTTTGCGTGGATAATTTGCGACCACGTGACCAGCGCACCAATGCGAAAGTGATCGGTGTGCTCCTCAATGCTTTTTAGCGACTGAATGCGCGAGATATCAAGCACGTTTTCTTGGATCGGACGATCTGCACGCGTCGGATAAAAGTCCGTGCCGCCTGCGAGCACGGTCCAGTTTCCTTGGGCGCGAAAGGTGAGCGCTTCGGCGATAGAGTGTGGCTGCGCGTATTGATTCATCCGCTACACCGAAAGATAGCGTTGACGTATCGAATCGTCCGCGCGCAGCGCTTCCATTGATCCAGAAAACCGCACGTGCCCGAGCTCAAGGACGTAGGCCCGATCAGAAACAATTTGCGCGAAATGATAATTTTGTTCGGAAAGCAAGATTGCAATCCCTTCACGCTTTAATGCGAGAATCGCCTCGGCGATCCGCTCTACGATGACGGGCGCAAGACCCTCGCTCGGTTCATCCAGCAATATTACACGCGGATTGCCCAGAAGCGAACGCGCAATCGTGAGCATTTGTTGTTCGCCTCCGGACATTTGCCCGCCAGGACGATTGAGCATTTCTTTCAGTTTTGGGAAAAGCTCCAGCACGCGCTCTAAGCTCCAGTTAGAAACGCCTTGGCGGGGTTTTTGCACTCCGACAGCAAGGTTTTCTGCAACGGTTAAATCGGTAAATATTCGGCGATCTTCGGGTACGTACGCCAGCCCACGTTGCACCCGAATGTGGGAGGATAGGCGAGCGATCGATTCATTTTCGAACTGAATATCACCCGAGGTAAGCGGCACAATGCCGATCACGGTTTTTAGCGTTGTGGTCTTGCCCGCGCCGTTGCGCCCAAGCAGTACGACCACCTCGCCAGCCGCGAGCGAAACCGATACATCGAACAACACTTGCCCGCGGCCGTAGCCCGATGAAATGGAGTTGAGCGTGAGCATCATGTGTACGTAGACCCCGCGCCAAGGTATACATCCCGCACAGTAGTGTCGGTGCGCACCGCCTCTGGGCTTCCCTGGGCGATGACGCGACCGCGATCCAGCACGACGATCCGATCAGCATGAGTGAATACAGCGTCCATATCGTGTTCGGTAAACAACACTGCCATGCCGCGTTGTCGAACGAAACCATGAGTAAGGGCCATCAACGCTTCCCGCTCGCTGGGCGCCATACCCGCGGTGGGTTCATCCATGAGTAGCAAACGGGGGGCATGGGCGAGTGCCATAGCAAGTTCTAAGCGCTTCACATCCCCGTAGGCAAGCGCGCTACAAGCCCGATCTGCTTGCGA
>JANMDS010000463.1:0-3344 GCA_031376405.1 Betaproteobacteria bacterium | reverse complement strand
GAACACCGTTCCGCAATTGGTGGTGCCCTATGCCCTTGATACCAACGACATGCGATTCGCCACCGCGCAGGTGTTCAATTCCGGCGAAGACTTTTTTCAATATCTTCGCGACGCCTTCGACGTGCTCTACGCCGAAGGTAGCGGAACTCCGAAAATGCTGTCAATTGGTATGCATTGTCGCTTGTTGGGTCGACCAGGTCGATTTCTGGCCCTGCAACGACTCCTGGATCACATCTCAAGGCATGACAAAGTATGGGTCGCCCGACGGATCGATATTGCCAAACACTGGGCCGTCACCCATCCATGCGCCATCACGACATAGGCACGGAAACTGACCCGCTGAATCTTAGGTGCACCTTGTCGTCGGAGCGACGAAGGTTTGTCGCAAAGAAAATACCCCTTTAAAAAGTTTTCCGAGCAGACGCTTTTGCTTGCCCAACATGATCACTGACGACTTTCCATATCGGAATTGTGCAACGTTGGTCGCAAGTTATCGATTCGCATCGCACATCGCAATGCGCACTACAGCGATGATTTCATTGGGAACAGTAAGATAACTTTGAAACAACGCAATGAAATCGTTTGACAAATGTAAGTGGATAAATGAAAGTTACACGGTTCGACTTGTTCCTTTCTTTGGAACGTTTGTCGGTCAGCCTGGCTTTGTTGCCTTGGCTGCCAAACGACCAGCGTTTACCCCTTCCAAAACCCACCATTGGCCCACGATGAGAAAATCTCTCACCGCATTAACGTTTGCTTTGCGCGCGTCGCTGCTTTTTCTGATTCCCGCTGCAGCAGTCGCTCAGGTGGCATTGCAGAATCCGAGTTTCGAAAGCCCTTCGCTTGCGGAAGGTCAGATCGCCACACCCGGACAAATTGTCGTGCAAGGCTCCCAGACCCAATTCTCGACGCACTTTCCAATTGGCTATGGTTGGCAAGCGACTGGCGGTGTCGCGCTGGTGCGAGGTGAACTCGCGAATGCAACGGCCCGATTTGCGCCGCCGATGGGTCGGCAATGGATTTCGCTGCGTCCCGCGACTACAATTTCTCAGTCGGTGAGTCTCGCGGCGGGCACCTACAATGTCAGCTTGAGCGCGATGCAAGGCATGGATCAACTTGCCGACATGTCGCTTCGTGTGTCAGTTGGCGCGCAACAAGTCACGTTGGTTCCGCAGAACCTATCCAGCGCAGTTTCCGGAACGGGTGTACCGAAGTTGATTTTCGCCGGATTTACGATCGCGACAGCCGGCAGCTATACCTTGCGTATCGAAGTTCCGCCGTTTGTACCAGGAATCGCCGACGGATATTCGTCGGTTTGGTTGGATGACGTAGTGGTAAGCAACGCTGCGGCAAATTCCGCGCCCTCGGTCGAGGTGACCTACCCATCGAACGGTCAGGCGATTTCTGCAACGGTGATCCCGCTTCGCGCCACCGCGATCGACACTGACAGCAATACGATTACCAAGGTCGAATTTTACGATCTCAATACCAGTGCTTCAGTCCCGTTGGGAACCGTGACACAGGCACCATGGAATTTTTCGCTCGTGACCAGCACTGCGGCGACGCGGCGAATCGTGGCCAGAGCCTACGACGGTGTTACATCGACAACATCGGCAGAAGTTGTATTCACGCACAATCCCGGCAGTGCATTCCCCTACGTGTTAAACGGCACATTTGAGAACCCGTTGCTCGGTCAAAATGTCAGCGTGTACGGATCAAGCATCTCCGGTTGGCAGACATCACCGTTCGCGGGCGTCGCTGCCGCGAGTGCGCCGTTTTCCCATGGTGGCGCGTTGACCCAACCTTTGGAGGGGCTGCAATCCGCCGTGATCAACCCGGAATCTGCTGGTGAAAATATTCAGCAGAGTGTCGCGGGCCTGCCCGCCGGCAATCTTGGTTTGAGTTTCCGGGCCTCGATTCCTGCCGGGCAAAGTGTTGTTGCCCAGGCCGCTGCAGCAAGTGCCATCTTTACGCCGTCAAATGGCGGGCGCAACAATCTCGCGTTCAATATGCCGGTCGCCGGCAGTGCGGTCGTCAAATTTTTGGTACCAACAGCCGGTACCAGCCCAATCCTGATTGACGATGTGAGAGTCGGGCCGGCCGGTATCCCGACCGCGATAGTCACGTCGCCCGTCAACAATCAAGTGTTCGATGCACCAACGGCAATCACACTCATCGCGAAACTCGACAGTTTTGATCGCAGCATTACGGCTGTAGAATTTTTTGCCAATGGAATCGTTTCGATCGGCACGGCAATCGAGCCATTCGCCGTCACCTGGTTCAATCCGCCCGCCGGTGTACATAGCATCACGGTACGCGTAAAAGACTCACTCTCAAATGGCGCCGTCAGCGTAATTTCGGCGCCCGTTTCGGTGACCGTCAACCCGGGCCCAAATTTTCCGGGCTTCTTCAACGGCGCATTTGAGTATTGGAGTGGCCAAGACTCGTCGCGCCCATTTTCCGTCGCTGGCGCTGGCTGGCATTCCAGCAGCCTTCCGAGCGCCTCAAGTGTGGTGGCCGATCTCGTGAATGGCTCTGCGCCTGAAGGAATCAGCGCCGCAATTTTGTTGGCATTCTCAACGATGCCGGCGTGGATTTCACAAGATGTCCCCCTCCAGCCGGGCAGCTACAAAATCAGCATGCAAGCGGCAGTACAGCCGGCGTGTTCCTCACCGGTCATGACAATTCTGGTCAATGGGCTTCACCTTGGCACCACCTTCACTCCGGGTAACAGCTTCGCAACCATTACCAGCAGCGCGAGTTTCAATGTTGCCAGTACCAGCACCAACACCATACGCATCGAAGCGTCAAGTGCCAATACCTGTCGTTTCAATATTGATGATCTCAAGATCGTCACGCAAACCGGAGGGATACCGGGCGCACCGGTCATCAATACCGCCACTCCAGGCAACACCAGCGCGACCGTTACGTTTGCGGCACCGGTCAATGGCGGCGGCTCGGCATTCACGTAGGACGCCAGCACCAAGCAAAGAACCACCGCGGCGCAAGTGCGAAACATTGTGTCACTCCTTCCCCATCCGATTGAGCGCGACCACATAGCCATTCTGCTGACGAGATAGGACGTCGAGAGAATCAACCGGCGGCTTCTCGAATAACCCGGCTAGCACACGAAAATCATCCGGTGCGACGGTGGGCGTTGGGCCCGGCCTGCTAACTTCGACAACGGTGAGTTCCCGAGAACCTGCCCAAGGCTGAATCGCGACGAGCGTGACAGCAAACAGCACCATCGCGGCCGAGGTGAAGCCGGAGCCCCAAAGTCGCCGACGACGTTGCGAGATCTTTCCGTGAACGGACTTGGCGAGGCTGGCAGACGGAGACGGCGA
>JANMDS010000439.1:0-3953 GCA_031376405.1 Betaproteobacteria bacterium | reverse complement strand
CCCGGCGCGTCGGGATGTAACGCCCGAAGCGACGCTCGCAGTAGCGAACAAAGTGATGCCAGGCTTCGGCGAGCAAATGCGTCAGATTAGTTTGGTGTTCGTACCGACAGCCATCCTTTCGCGGCAAGTAGGCGTGATTCGGGGCAAAACTTTAATTTTGAATTTGCCTGGGCAGCCCAAGGCAATTAAAGAAACGCTTGAAGGGGTAAAAAACGACGATGGCTCACAGCGCGTGTCGGGCATCTTCGCCGCCGTGCCCTATTGCATTGATTTAATCGGCGGGCCGTACGTGTGGACTAACGACGCGGTGTGTAAAGCGTTTCGGCCAAAAGCGGCGGTGCGAGAGCAAAAATCGCGCAGCTAAAAACAGCCAATTTTGGGGAGATATTTGTCAAAATGGCCTGTTTTTACGCCGCAGGTATTGCGCGGTAACAACATGAAACTACGCCGCGCACCCGTCATCGCAAGCTTATTGTTTTGCCTAGCCGGCCAAGCCCTTGCTGGGTTGCCCCGCGAGTCGCGCGTGCCTGGGGGCGTTGCGGTCATTGCGTTACCGGAAAAAAGTGAAACCGCACCGCAGGTAATCTTCAATGGTGCGCGTGTGTGGACAGTGCGCGAAGGCAACGATTGGAAAGCCATCGTCGGCGTGCCGCTATCAGCCAAGCCCGGCACACAAAAATTGCTAGTGGACGGACGCGAAGAAGCATTTACCTTGCGCGATAAAAAGTACCCCGTGCAAAAACTTACGCTCAACAAAGCGATGGTGGACCCGCCACAAGAGGTGATGGCGCGAATCGAGCGGGAATCGAAACATCTGGTGGGCGTTCGCTCAACGTTTTCTGCGCGTGCGGATGCTTCGGCGAACTTTGTGCTGCCTGCGCTCGGGCGGTTATCGAGCCGTTACGGCGTGGCCCGCGTGTTGAACGGCCAACCCCGCTCGCCCCATGCTGGGCTGGATGTGGCCATTCCCACAGGCACCCCGATTACCGCGCCCGCAGACGGCGTGGTGCTCGATGCCGATGATTACTATTTCTGTGGCAAAACGCTTTTTATCGATCATGGCAACGGGCTCATCACCATGCACTGCCATTTGAGTGAATTCGTAGCGAAAGTGGGCGATCCGGTTAAGCAAGGCCAGCGGGTTGGCCTCAGCGGCGCAACTGGGCGCGCGACGGGGCCACATTTGCATTGGAGCGTGTACTTAAATGGCGTGAGTGTGGAGCCGGAATTGTTCGTAAATTTAGGAGATAAATCGAAAAAGTAGCCGTTTTTACGCCGCAGGTATTTACGGCCTCAGCTCCCGAATCCCCTCGCTGGATGCCACATACGCTACATCCGCCGCGCGCAGCGCAAACAATCCATTGGTCACCACGCCCGGTATTTGGTTGAGCGCGCTTTCCATCTCGCGGGCTTCGGTAATCATCATGCCGCGCACGTCCAAAAGGATATTGCCGTTGTCCGTCACCACGCCTTCGCGCCAAACGGGTGTGCCGCCGAACGTGGCGAGTGCTCTCATCACTTGCATGCGGGCCATAGGGATGACTTCGACGGGCAGCGGGAATTTACCGAGCACTTTCACCACTTTGCTCGCATCGGCAATGCAGACAAATTGCTCCGATGCTTGCGCGATAATTTTCTCGCGCGTAAGCGCCGCGCCGCCGCCTTTGATGAGCGCCAAGCTGGGGCCGATTTCGTCTGCCCCGTCTACATACACACCAATGCTCTCGATGCTGTTTAAGTCCACGATAGCGATGCCTTGGGCTTTGAGCAACGCTTCCGAGGCTGTAGAGGCGGCGACCGCTGCGGTGATTTTGAAAGGCAGCGTGGGCAAGAGGCTTATGAACGCATTGACTGTGGAGCCCGAGCCTACGCCCAGCACCGCGCCTTGCTTCACAAATGGCAGCGCGGCACGGGCCGCTTCAAGCTTGAGTTGTTGGGCATCCATAATTAAATGGTCAATCCGCCGGTGACTTCAATCACTGCGCCATTCACATAGCTCGCATCGTCGCTGGCTAAAAACGCATACACCGCCGCCACCTCGCTGGCCTGCCCCATGCGGCGCATCCATACTTTTTCTTGCATGGCAGCCATCACTTTTTCAGGGATGCTCTCCACCATCGGCGTATCGATAAATCCGGGCGCCACCGCGTTCACTCTGATGCCTTTGGGGCCTAACTCGCGCGCCCAGGTTTTGGTCATGCCGATTACGGCAAATTTCGAAGCGGCGTAATTCGTTTGCCCGAAATTGCCGTGCACGCCGGTAATCGAGCTGGCTGACAAAATCACGCCTTTGCCTGCTGCGAGCATGTGTTCGGCTGCGGCTTGCGTGCAATTGAACACGCCTTTGATGTTCACGTTAATCACCCGATCAAACTGCTCTTCGGTCATCTTTTTGAGCTGCGCATCAGCGGTGATGCCGGCGTTGTTGACCAACACGTCAATCCGCCCGTGCTGGGCAACGATGCCATTCATCGCGGCTTCTACTTTTTCGCGTTGGGTCACGTCCACCGCGTAGGGGTGGATCGTGACGCCCTCGGTTTTGGCTTGGGCCACGCGCTCGTTGAGCGTGGCAGAATGCCGATCTAGCGCAATCACCGTTGCACCCTCAGCAAAAAAACGTTGGGCTGTTGCCCATCCGATGCCTTGTCCCGCGCCCGTAATGACACACACTTTGTCTTTTAATTTCATCGTAATCTTCAAATCGGGCGGCGCACACTGTTTGCGCCGCATCTCAAGTTCAATCTTACATTATTGCAGCGCACAAAAAAGCCCACGCTTTTTCAAAAACGTGGGCTTTTTCGGGGGATAACTCCTAAACTTCGGCGTTTTTGCGCCGCAGGTATTGGCTACAAATCAATGCACGATGCGCTTGCGCTCGCTGCCCAAGTGTCGATCGACGGCAATTTTCTCTTTGTGGCGCACTACTTGTCGATCCAGCTTGTCGGTCAACACATCAATCGCTGCATACAAATTTTCATCCACACACTCTGCGTGAATCTCTCGCCCTGCCACATGGATATTGGCCTCCACCTTCTGTCGTAATTTTTCCACCGACATCACCACGCTCATATCAATAACGTGGTCAAAGTGGCGGGTCACCCGCTCGAGCTTGTGCGTTAAATAGTCGCGTAGCGCGGGGGTTACTGCAACGTGATGGCCTGTGACATTAAGATTCATAAACCTACTCCTAACTAGATTTTCATTTAAGCGAAATGGGGGAGTGTCGCAACGAGAGGAATGTGTGTGAGAGGTTGACCTTCTTTCCAAAATTGTTATGCATATCGGTTAATTACGTTGTACGCTCACTTTTTAATTTGCGCAAGCCGCAGTGCAGCAATTGAAACTAACGTGTTACACCTTACCTACAATTGGAGATGTTAAATAAAGGTTGGTTCCCCATGCTGCTTAGGCTTTGGTTGTTATTTGCACAAATCTGCACCGTCGGTGTAGCGGGTTTGTTTGTTGTGTCTACGCTTCGCCCAGAGTGGGTGCGCGTGCCATTTTTTAGTCCAAAGTCCAATGCGAGCTCTAACGCGAGCTCCGCTGCGCCCGTCGTGCTCGGGGTTCCAAACGTGCCCGCCGCACCTGCGCAAAACACGCAAGCAGAGGTTTCTACCGCGCCTACACTGTCCTACTCAAGCGCGGTGAAAAGGGCCTTGCCGTCAGTGGTGAGCATACAAACCGCGCGGGTGGATCGGCGCAACAACCCGTACGCGAACGATCCGGTTTTCGAGCGGCTATTTGGCAAACGCAACGCACAACAACAAGTTCAGCCCCTTGGCGAAGGCTCAGGCGCGATTGTGAGCAGTGCGGGGCATGTGCTCACGAATTTTCATGTGATCCAAGGTGCAACCGATATTAAAGTTGAGCTCGTGGACGGCCGCACTTTCGCCGCGAAAGTGATCGGCACCGACCCAGAGAGCGATTTGGCCGTGTTGCAAGTAGAAGAAAAA
>JANMDS010000433.1:0-4085 GCA_031376405.1 Betaproteobacteria bacterium | reverse complement strand
CGTTCAGCGGCTCGGTTCAAATAAGAATTAATGGCACAACGGGCTACTCTGTATCCGTAACCGGCGATGGCGTCGCGCGCTCGCAGGTTCCGAGCCTTCGTATATCGCCGACCATCTTGTATTTCAATGATTCGTTGGCTGGAGATTTAAGTACTTCACAGTCCATCTCTATTACAAATGACGGCACTGGAATAGCAACGCTTCGGCCACGAACCATCTCAGCGCCTTTCCAAATTACTGCCGATGATTGTCCCGTGTCACTTCTTCCAAATCAAACTTGTACGCTTAGCGTTGCGTTTCTCGGGTTCACGGCAGAGCAGCAGAACGGCACCTTGATTGTCGATGCAGTTGGACTACCAGCCCAGCAAAGTGTGGCGCTTTATGGCTATGCACAGATCAAACCAGTCATTCACGTTTCGCCCACGTCGCTGGTTTTTTCTGAACCGTGGAAATCACAACTTATAGAGGTTTCCAATCGTGGAAACAGTCCGCTCAATGTCTCAAGTATCAATATTTCCCAGACATCGGCAAATTTCCACTTGCAGAGTTCAACATGTTCGGCACCAATCCCGCCCGGTCAAAGTTGTACGTTGAGTATTGTGTTTATTGGCGACCAGTTTTCTACTGACAGAATTTATATTGGATCTAACGGTTCAACCTTACCCGTTACCGTAAACCTGTACGCGACGCTACCACTGCAAACGGTTCCTCCAAAGAAATCTCTTCCACTTCCGGATTTACCACCGTTTGATCCGAACATTAATGCTGGTTACGGCGGTGGCGATGTGTATGTCACCCCCTTCTCAACACCGTTCGGCATTTATGGCACGGGCTCTCCGAGCGCATACGGGAGCTCTACAAATCAGGGAATCAATCCAGAGAGTCAGGGAGGTTACTACTCCGGCCAACGTATTGCGCCAGGCGGTTTGGGAGGGGAGATATCGAAGTCCTCTGGAGACGGCGGCGAACCCGCTGAAGGCGACGAGGAATGCAGCGAGTGTGAGGGAGAAGAATGCGCAGACACGTGCACAGATGATTCCTGCGACGTTGAGTGCGAAGACGGAGACTGCGAGCCGGAATGCTTAGCGGGGGCGTGTTTAGATGAAAACGGTGAATCAACGGTAGTTGCCGATCCGAATGCAGACAAAGGAAACACAACAACGACGTATTTTGATGGCTCAACGCTAGGTGTATCTACGGTCATATCCACCGACGGTACAACCGGCACTCGGGACGTAACGACATCTACTTCAGTAACTAATGCGGATGGGTCGGTAACAACCACGTCAGTCACGGTAACGATTACCGTGACCATTCTTCCCAACGGTGACGTGCAAATCGAATCAAAAACAACACAGACAGAAATTACGGTAGCGCCAGAACCAAAAGTCGATGAGACTGCCACCAAGGACACCACAGAGTCGAACCCGCCACCCACAGAAACATCGCCCGCAGAAGGCAATTCTGACGCGAGCGAAGCAGGTGAAACCACGACGACAACCGGTGGAAACCAGTATGAAGATGAGCTTATGGCTGCGGAGCCGATCAACACAGCGACAGGCAATAAAGTACAAGTCCAAACCGACTATATGGGCAAGGGTTCATTGCCACTGCGTTTCCGTCGCGTGTACAACAGTCAGGAACTTGATGCGCACAATCACGTAAAGATTCCAATTGGAAAACACTGGCGCGTAACGCTCGATCTGTCGCTCGGAATTGAAGAGGGCGGCCGGCTAATTCAGGCGTACCGAGGGGACGGCAAACGATACACCTACCTCAGAAATCCGAACGGCTCGTATAGATCTATTTCAGGCTCACTGGGCGAACTCGTTGTTTTAGTAAATAAAACCAGCCGAACCCCGGTGGGATTTGCTTATAAGACGCGGCACGGTCAAGTGGAAACCTACGATACTTCAGGACGTATCGTCTTTATCAATCGTGGTCGTCAGCAATTGAAATACCGCTACGATCAAGTTGGGCGGCTCATCAAAATCGCGGATTTGCGTGGTCGCGCGTTAGGCTTCGAGTTCGGTGGACCGGACGGCAGCCTTAGCCAACTCTCCCTTCCAGGTGGCGACGTAATCAAGTACAAATATGACACCGCAGGCAATCTCATTGCAGTTACGTCCCCTGGCGAGCGACATGTCGGCTACCGTTATTCGGATGACAAACATGCGCATGCACTCACCGATCTCGTTGATGTCGATGGTGCGGTCGCATTCAGCTGGAAATACGACAACAAGGGTCGCGCGATCGAAAGCCTAGCTGTAAAGACGGGCAATCGCATCAGTTTTGACTACCAACCGTTCAAAACTGTAACGACCGACTCGTACGGCACCAAGCGCACTCGCGTGTTTGCCTACCTTAACGGTCGCGCCGCTGTAACAAGCATGTCCACCGACTGCGGGACAGGATGTGAAGTTGCACGCGTTGATTCCAAGTTTGACCTCAAGGGTCGGTTAATTGAACGTCAGCGTGGCGATCAGATCACCCGATTTACCTACGATCGCAATGGACTACAAACTTCGATTGTCGAAGCAGCAGGCACGCCGGTTGAACGTAAAACCGAAATCGAGTGGAACGCACGCACGCGTACGATTCGAAAGGTCACAGAGGGCCAGCGTGAGACGACCTATGAATCAAATCCAAAGGGATACTTAACCAAGACCACCATTTCTGCACTGGGTGAATCTGTTAGCGAAACACGAGAATATGACAAGAAAAATCGCATCGTAAAAGCGTCGTCGGCTATCGCTGAAGGCAGCAACGACACCTCCTGGACATACGGCCCAACGGGACGGCTGCTGAGCAAATCAAACACCTTGGGTGGTAGCACAGATTACTTATCGTTCGATAAAGCTGGCAGGGCGACAACATGGACTTTGCCTGATGGAAGAAAAGTTGAAGTGAAGTTTGACGCACTCGGCCGTCGCCTAAATCGCAAGATCGGCGGTAAGGTTTGGACAATGAGCTATAACGAAAATGGTCTCCTCGCGGAATCCGTTTCACCAAGCGGGCGGCGCATAACCACCGAATACGACGGGCTACTGCTTCGCACGAAGCGAACTGACTCCCAAGGCGTAACGCTTGAGTTGAAGCGCGACAGCGCAGGAAATATCGTCGAAACGCAAACCCGCCTTGAAAACGGCACACTGGTGCGCGCGCAAAAGCTTTCGTTGGACGGCTACGGGCGTGTACTTAACCAAAGTAATCAATTGTCAGATCGACCAAAAGCCAACCCTGCGCAATTTAGCTACGACAGCTTTAGTCGAATGATCGCAGTAGCGGATCCCTTAAACCGCATTTCCAAATTCACCTACGACGCACTTAACCGCACCGTTGCAACAACTGACCCTGCAGGCGGGCTGACTTCGGTTGATTTCAACCGATATAACGAACTGGAAACCTTCACAACGCCACGCGGCATAGAAACCGACTACTTGTACACCGGCCTTGGCAACCAAAAAGCCGAAGCGAGCCCAGATCGGGGACAGATCACACGCGAATTCGATGCCACGGGCGTAATCGTGAAATCGTTTGATGCAAACAAAAACGCGACTACCTACAAATACGACAGCTTAGGTCGGCTAGTCAATAGAGCCTACTCAGATGGGCAAAGCGTGTTCTACGGATATGTCGATGCACCGGGGCTTAAACCGCTGCCTACACTCATCCTCGACAGCGCAGGTCGCACCGAGATGCGGTATGACCAACAGGGCCGACTCACGCAACACGCCTTCACCGCGAAAGACGGCAACGCAACGCGCACCCAAACCTATGAGCACGACATACTAGATCGCATCACTAAGATGACCACTCCCGCTGGCAACACCGTGACCTACCAATACGAGGATTCCACCGATATCGTCCCGATTGGTAAAAACCGCCTACGCATCAACAGCATCAACCTCAACGGCAGCGCACTGATCTCAGAAGTGCACTATGCAGCCACCGGAGAAATTACGCGCTACACCCTCGCTAATGGCCGAACCGTAGAGCGCAAACACGACGCCCAAGGCCGACTCATCGAACACCCGACCGCAATGGGAACGCGCACGCTCTCGTATGACGATGCGGGGCAAATT
>JANMDS010000414.1:0-13050 GCA_031376405.1 Betaproteobacteria bacterium | reverse complement strand
TCGCCGTGAGCGGGCTCTCATCGTCGTGCACCACATCATCGGGGCGCAACAAAATATCGAGCTTTTGCGCAGCCGAGCCCGGCGGCACCGCTTCCAGCGTAAGCTCGCCCAGGGGCGTGGTCACCCGCGTGCCACTTAAATGGGTTGCGGGCAAAAACACACCCTGCCCGACGAAATCGGCTACGAAACGGGTGTGGGGTTCGTGGTAAAGCTTGTAGCCCGTATCCCACTGCTCTACTTTGCCCGCGCGCAAAATGCCGATCTCATCGGCGAGCGCAAAGGCTTCGTGTTGGTCGTGGGTGACTAAAAGCGCGGTGGCGTTGCTGGCTTTCAAAATGGTGCGCACTTGGGCAGAGAGTTGCTCGCGCAGCTCCACGTCTAAGCTCGAAAACGGCTCGTCTAACAAAATAAGTTTTGGCGCGGGTGCGAGCGCGCGGGCCAGGGCTACGCGCTGTTGTTGGCCACCGGAAAGCTCGTGTGGAAACGCGTTTGCGTGATCCAGTAAACCGACCAACTCGAGCATTTCGTGGGCACGCTTTTCGGTATTAACCGTCGCGCTGTTGTGCAAACCAAATTTCACGTTGCGCAGAACATTGAGGTGCGGAAACAGCGCGTAATCTTGAAACACCACGCCCACGCCGCGCTCCTCGGGTGGAAGGGTGAACCCTGCACGGCTTACTTCTTCGCCACCAATCGCAATAGTGCCGCGCGAAAGCGGCTCAAATCCTGCTAGGCAGCGCAACAACGTGGTTTTACCGCAGCCGCTTGGCCCCAAAACGCAGCCGATTTGGCCAGCAGAGAGCGCGAAGCTCACGCCGCGCAACACGGGCGTTGCACCATAGTGGTGTTCGAGCTGGGTGACGGCGAGATGCGGCATAGCCGCACATTGTGCCCTAAATGAAATGCGAAGTATTCGCATTGTCGGGGCATCGCGACGAAAATAATTCATGCACATTTCGTACAACTTGCATGCGAATGGCGTGGGCGTTTTCCCGTGTAACAATCGTCTTCAACGCATGTTTTTGCACACTTTCAGCGAGCACTTTTGAGCGCACCTTCGTGGACGAATGAGCCACACGCCCCGATCTATATCGACCGCGAACCCAAAGGCGCGGAGCGACGCACGCACCCGCGCTCTGTGGTGGCAGTGGATGCGGCGTGCGATTTGCCTGCCGACTACGTGACCCGACACGCGATCGTGGTGTTGCCGATGCGGGTATTGGGGCCCGCCCACGACGCACTCGACCATCGAAATGCTTTAGATACCGAGCGGTTCATTCGTGGCCCTCTCACCCAACAAGGCGATCAATTCAGCATTCGGTCAATGGGCATGCGCGAAACCCAGCAATTTTTATTGTCAAACATTAGCGCCAATCGGGACAACGTTTTTCAGCTCACCTCCTCCGCCGCCTCAACGCCGGTTTTTTCCACGTGCGCGCACGCTGCCACGGGGCTCATGGCCTTACACAAACGGGCGCGCGAAGGCACGGGCTACCGAACGAAATTTCGCATGTGGGTGCTCGATACCCGCACCATGTTCGCCGGAGAAGGCGTGCTCGCGTACGCGGCGGTGAAGCAGCTTAGCGCCGGGGCAAGCTCTGCGCGCTTGGTCGATCACTTGCAATCGGTGCGGCGCGCGACCCACACGGTCGTTGTGCCAACCAATGGCAGAGGCTTAGAAGATGAGTTCGACGAACCAGAGGAAAAGCCGTTTCTTGCGCGCTGGCTCGCCGCCTTGCGCACCGTGCGCGTCCCACAAAACCTGTTGCTCACGCGCGAGGGGCGCACCCACTCCCTTGGGCAACGGGCCACCCACCGCGAAGCTTTGGAAACCGTTATCCGCATCGCTGGGGAGGCGCTCGATAGCGGGCTGCTCGTGCCGGTGGTGAACTTGAGCTACGCGGGCGATACGGCCGAGATCGAGGCGCGTAGCGACTTTCAATATTTAGTCGAACGCGCACGCATCCGCAAAATTGATGTGTTGCTCTCCAACATGAGTGTGGTGGGCACCTCCAACATGGGCGCAGGTTCCGTTTCACTGGGGTTTGCGCCCCGCCGTCCGTTTTCCAACTAATTTCGTATCTGCTTGCGCCATCGCGCGCGCTCCCACTTTGTTGCCATGACACCCACCTTGCACTCCCTCCCTGACGACGACAAACACGCCGTATTGCGCGACGATATTCGCGTCCTGGGTACTTTACTCGGGCGCACGATTGCGACTGAGCGTGGACAAGCCACTTTTGAGTGGGTGGAAAATGTGCGTCAACTCTCGGTAGCCCACCACCGGGCCACCGGTGAGGCACGGGTGCAAAAAAACGCTGAGTTTGAAGCGGCTATGCGCGGGCAATCGATTGAAACGGTGTTGGATGTGGTGCGGGCGTTCTCCTACTTTTCGCAGCTCACCAACATTGCGGAAGATGTGCATCAAAACCGCCGTCGCCGTGCATATGTAAGTGCAAAATCCACACCGCAAGTGGGCTCATTGGCTCACACGTTAGAAAAGCTTTCTGCCAAGCAAATACCTGCGGCGCAAATTAACCAATTTTTAGGCAATATCTCCGTAAACCCGGTGCTAACAGCACATCCTACCGAAGTACAACGGCAAAGCGTACTCACTTGCCAGCGCGATATTGCGAAGGCGCTGGTGCAACGGGAAACCAATGCCGATGCAAACATTGATTTGCAACGCGGCGTGCTCACGCTATGGCAAACCGCGATGCTGCGGCTGACCAAATTGCGCGTGATTGATGAAATTGAAAATGGGCTTAATTTCTTCAAGCTCACTTTTCTAAAAGAAATTCCTGCGCTTCAACGCAGCGTAGAAGTTGCGACAGGTAACGCCGCTTTACCCCCGCTCGTGCGCGTAGGCTCGTGGATTGGCGGCGATCGAGATGGCAATCCGTTCGTGGTGGCAGATACCTTGCAATACGCGGTTCATCGCAATGCCGAAGTGGTGTTCACGCACTATTTAGAAGAAATCCACGCGCTTGGCGCCGAGCTTTCCATGTCGTCAAGATTGGTCGATGTAGCCCCATCGGTATTAGCGCTCGTAGAAGCCGCGCACGATCCATCGCCCCATCGGCAAGATGAACCCTATCGGCGCGCGCTCACGGGGCTCTACGCGCGCGTAGCCGCTACCGCAACGAAGCTCGTCGGCCACGCCCCAGCCCGCCAGCCGCACGCTACGCTTGCCGCGTATGAACATGTCGCAGCGTTTCGCGCCGATTTACAAGCGCTCGCTGATTCGCTCGATGCCTACGGCAGCGCACTCATTGTTAACCATCGTTTGCGCCCACTCATTCGGGCTACAGAAATTTTTGGCTTTCACCTTGCACCGGTTGATTTACGCCAAAACAGTGATGTCCACGAGGCTACCGTAGCCGAGTTGCTCGCAACCGTGGGGGTATGCGCAGACTACACCGCACTTACCGAAAATGAGCGCACCCATTTACTGACGCAAGAGCTGTCGCACGCCCGCCCGCTCTCGAGCGCCTATGCACACTACAGCGAACGCACGAACACCGAGCTCGCAATTTTTCGCAAAGCCAAGGCGCTGCGCGATCAATTCGGCGCGGATGCATTGCCACACGCCATCATCTCCAAAGCCCAATCTTTATCGGATTTTTTAGAAGTCGCCATTTTGTTGAAAGAGGCCGGATTATTTACTGAGGGCGCACCGAGCCTGCGCATCATTCCGCTGTTCGAAACCATTGGGGATTTAGAAAGCGCACCGGAGGTGATGACCGAGGCGTTCACCCATCCGCTCTACCGGAAATGGTTACGCACTCAAGATGATTTACAAGAAATCATGTTGGGTTACAGCGATAGCAATAAAGATGGTGGCTACTTAACTTCTATCTGGTCGCTCTATCAAGCGCAAGGCCGTTTGCGCGATGTGTTCGCTGCGGCAGGCGTAAAAATGCGCTTGTTTCATGGGCGCGGCGGCTCGGTGGGCCGAGGTGGCGGCCCGTCGTTTGAAGCGATTACCGCCCAACCTGCGGGGACGGTGCAAGGGCGCATTCGCTTGACCGAGCAAGGCGAAATCATCGCCAGCAAATATAGCGACCCCGAGCTTGCCCGCCGAAATTTAGAGGCGCTGTTGAGCGCGACCCTTGAAGCTACGCTCGCCCCCGAATCAGCACACCCGCGCGCAGCGGCGTTCGAGCAATTGATGGCTGCACTGTCCGCTGCGGCCTTAAAACACTATCGCGGTTTGGTGTACGAAAGCGAAGGCTTTGACCTTTTTTTCAGACAGATGACGCCGGTGACAGAATTGGCTGGATTGAATATCGGCAGCCGCCCCGCTTCGCGCACAGCCTCCATCAAGATCGAGGATTTGCGCGCCATACCCTGGGTGTTTAGCTGGGCCCAATGCCGCGTGATGCTGCCCGGTTGGTTTGGGTTCGGCAGCGCCGTGGAATCGCTTATTTCGGCCAACCCAAATGCAATGACCGAGCTACAAACCATGGCCCGTGAGTGGCCATTTTTTAAAGTGGCGCTGGCCAATATGGGCATGGTGCTTTCGAAGAGCGATATGGGCATTGCCGAGCGCTACGCCGCGCTCGCCCAAGATGATTTGCGGGAAAAATTTTGGCCCCGCATTCGCGAGGACCATGCCCGCACGGTACGGGCTATCGAAACCATTACCCAAGCCAGCCTGCTCGACGATAACCCGACCTTAAAGCGCAGCATCGCCCACCGCTTCCCCTACCTCGATCCGCTCAACCACGTTCAAATCGAATTGATCCGCCGCCACCGTGCAGGCGAAACGGATGAGCGGATTTCGCGTGGCATTCACCTAACAGTGAATGGGCTCTCGTCGGGCTTGCGCAACAGCGGCTAGTATTCCTGTTTGCGGACACTTCGAAAGAGGAGTCAATTGGCTTTCGGGTGCTTGCTTAAATAATCAATTATTTTTCTCGGTTGCTTAGGCGTTATCTGTAGAATTCGCCGCAACTTCAAAATAATTATTTCCAGGAACGACTGCAGCATGCTCATCACATCCGTCATCCTATACCTGATGGTCACCATCGCCATCGGGCTCGTCGCTGCGCGCCGCGTACACAACGCCAAAGACTTTATGGTGGCTGGGCGTGGCTTACCGCTCTACATGAATACGGCCACCGTGTTCGCTACTTGGTTCGGTGCGGAAACGGTGCTTTCTGTGTCTTCTACTTTCGCAAAAGATGGATTAAACGGCATCCCCGGCGATCCGTTCGGGGCATCGGTCTGCTTGGCGCTGGTGGCGCTGTTTTACGCGCGGCGTTTTTACAAAATGGATTTACTCACCATCGGAGATTTCTATCGTAAGCGCTTTGACAAACGCATCGAAATTATCACCTCGCTCTCGATTGTGATTTCGTATTTGGGTTGGACGAGCGCGCAGCTTACCGCGCTTGGGTTAGTATTTTGGGTGCTCTCCGCAGGCGCGCTGACGCTCACGCAAGCGATTTTGATCGGCGCCGGGATCGTGCTCTTCTACACCATTTGGGGCGGCATGTGGTCCGTGGCGTTTACAGATTTGTTTCAATCTATCGTGATTTTGGTGGGCCTCATTATGGTTGCGTGGCTGGTAGGCGACATGGCCGGTGGCACGCAAAAAGTGATCGCGCAAGCTGCAGCCGATGGCAAATTTAAATTCTGGCCCGAAGGCGGTTTAGCCCAATGGCTCACGTTTTTCGCAGCCTTCATCACCATCGCCATTGGCTCCATTCCGCAGCAAGATGTGTTTCAGCGGGTAACTAGTGCAAAAAATGCCGACACGGCGGTGGCGGGCACGCTCTTGGGCGCAGTGATTTACTTCCTCTTCGCCTTCGTGCCGATGTTTTTAGCGTATGCCGCGCTGATGGTGGAGCCAAACCTAAAGGAGCTCTTCAAGAGCGAAGACGCACGGGAAATTCAGCGCATTCTCCCCGATTTGATTTTGAACAAAACACCCATTTGGGCGCAAGTAATGTTCTTCGGCGCGTTGCTCTCGGCAATCCTCTCCACGGCTTCTGGTGCGCTGCTCGCGCCAACGTCGCTTTTTACGGAAAACGTGTTGAAAAACGTCAAACCGAACATGAGTGAGAAAACGTTTTTAACCACCATTCGCGTCGTGCTTGTGCTTTTCACAATAGCCGCGCTTGTGTTCGCCTTGAACAGCAAATCGACAATGTATGAAATGATTCAAAACGCCTATAAAGTCACCCTCGTCGGCGCATTCGTGCCGCTAACGGCGGGCATGTTTTGGAAGCGGGCGACTTCGCTCGGTGCGCTCTGTTCAATTCTCGCTGGTTTTGCCGTGTGGCTCCCGCTTGAATTCGCCATGAAGGATGCGCTCATTCCCCCACAAATTGCCGGATTGATAGCCTCGACTATTGGCATGGTAGTGGGCACTGTGGCTTCGCAACCCTCGCGTACGTCGGGGCACGCATAACACTCAAATTAGCCTCACAAACATGCGGCGCAAAAAACATTTTTTGCGCCGCATGCAATGAGTTGTTTCGTTAGCGCTAGCGAAATTTTATGGTTCGCCGTGCGCGCCGACAAAGCCCAGCCAGTAGCTCTAAAGCAATTCAAACAACATTCGCTGGCTTGCCATCGACCGCCATTTACTCTTTCGAATTTTTGGTAGCCGATTCATCACGGCGGCGAATCGCATAAACGCCCCACAGTGCAGTTGCGACGATCGCGCCTCCGAATCCCGCAGCGCTCCAAATCGGAACGGATACCTGCGTCACAACGGGCGGCGGTGGCGGTGGCGGACCTGGGGTGATCGTACCAGCCGGGAGATTGAAAACCGCGCTCACAAGGCTCAAACAATCGGAGGCAATCTCGGGCGATCCCCCCAGCGTGAGCGTGTTATTGCCAACAACCAAGGCCGATGTAATCGTTGCAGTTGCTTGATCCCAAAGTCCCCCACTGGTGACGGTGCTTCCAGCCGCAGTGGGCACAGTTGAGCCTTGAAAAAGCGGATAGGTAAAAGGAAGCGCGTTAAGCGTGACGGTGTTTGTGCCCGTCTCGCCAAAGTTCTGTCCGTCAGATACGATTAGACTTAAATTTGCTGCTCCAGAGGAATAGTTGATGCCTGACAGTGTGGCGTTCCACCCAGCACTGTCAAACGTATTGACCGTGTTTGAGTCATTGCCCCAGAACACCGCGATGTCGCGATTATTTGTTGCATTACCATCGTTAAAGAAAACCAGCAGGCTCGCACCATTCGGATCGAACGTGGCGCCCCGAGGGATCGAAAGCGTGAGCGTTCCATTACCGGTTACGGCCGAGGTGACATCGACTTGGAATGCCTGCGATGAAGACAGACTCCAGCAATTATCTGAACTTAGCCCAATGTTGTTACCTGTAAACGAAGTTGCTCCAAGTGTCGCCGTTGAGCTCACCGCCGTTGTAGAGTTCGACACGCCGTGCCAAATCAAAATCGCACGACTGATCGACCCAGATGTACCGGAGACGACGATCGATCCGATGCCCGTCCCCCGCAGCCCGCCTACGCCAAACACTGCAAAGTCGGTACCCGCGACGACTGGTCCCGCGCTAAGATTATTCGCAATACTTGGGGCGACTACCGTCACTGCAACGCACGCTGCGACGGCCCGAGTCAACATACTGCCAACACTTTTAATTTTCACGAAAGCTCCCTCTATCCAAAGATAATTTAGAAAAATTCCATTATTTGTATCCGTAATGCAACACTAGCACCACAGCTTTGGAGTGTCAAGGACGATGGAATGGAGGTTTTCGTGGGTGGCAGGTATCTGGGCCACTGGCTTCCAAGCGCAACGATGCAGTAGAAATGGCACGATCGCGTGAGCGCCATCGAGTCGCAGGATTCGGGCAATTGGGACTGAATTGCGGAAATTTGGGCAAAAACCATCAAGCTCGGCGTGCTTGCGCGGCATGAACTCCCTCGCTAGTTTTCGGGAGATACCCGAGGAAAAAGGGCATTTTCGCGCCGCAGGTATTTTATTGACCTGCGCAGTAAACCGTTACCGACGTACTTTTTTCTTCGCTTTCAAAACCTTTTTGCGCGCAGCCTTCGGCTTCGGCAAATCCAGCACTTTGCCCGTTTCCATCCAAGTTTTAATTCGGTGGGCATCGCCAAATCGGGAGTAGCGCCCTGCTGCATCAAGTAGCACCACCCAAACCCGTTTACCCGCGATAGTCAAGCCCATCACCACGCAATTGCCGGCTTCAGCGATATACCCGGTTTTTTGAAGAAATACATGCCACTGCGGGTTGCGCACCAAACTGTTGGAATTACCGAAGCGAAAGGCTTGCCCAGTAGACTGCACCGTCACGTCATGTTCGGGCTCAATCGAAAACTCCCGAACTAGAGGGTAGCCCTCGGCGGCTTGCAATAATTTCACTAAATCTTCAGCGGTAGAAACGTTGGATGGGGACAACCCGGTTGGGTCGGCAAAACGGGTTTGCTTCATACCCAGCGCGAACGCTTTGACGTTCATCGCATTGACGAACGCCACTGCGCCCCCTGGATAATTGCGTCCGAGCGCGTGCGCAGCGCGGTTTTCGCTAGACATGAGGGCGATCATCAGCATTTCCCGTCGTGTCATCGAGTAGCCCATACGCAGGCGCGAGCTCGAGCCTTTTACGTAGTCGAAATCGTCCATCGCGATTTCAATGGTTTCGTCGAGCGCCTGCTTGCCATCAAGCACCACCATCGCTGTCATGAGCTTTGTTATCGAGGCAATCGGGGTGGGCTCGGCGCTTTTGCGGCTGACTAGCACTTCATTGGTGCGAGCATCGATTACGAGCGCTTTTTGAGAAAAAAGATTGGGTTGCGAACCGGCGCAGGCCGCGTTTGTGGCAATGGCAAGGGTTACAAATCCGAGCCAAACCAACATAATGATTTTTTGCATGCGGTGGATTTTTGCATGACAGCAAGGTAACATTCTTGCAAACGATTGCAGTACCAACTATTTTTTTAAGAAAACATGACCGCACACACCATTCCCGTTGCCGATTTCGACTATGTTGTGTTTGGCGCAACGGGCGATTTAGCCTTACGCAAACTCATGCCCGCGCTGGCCGCGCGCGACCGCGATGGGCAACTGCCCGCAAGCGCCCGCATCCTAGCCGTGGCCCGCTCATCGATGGATACCGCCGCGTACCGCGCCATGCTGGCAGAAAAAGTAAAAGAGTTTCACAACGCCACGTTGGCAGCGGCGTTTATGGAGCGGATTCAATACATTGCCGTGGATGCGAAAACCGGCACCGGTATGGATACGCTTAAAACCACGCTCGAGTCACGCAGCGATTGCGTTCGGGTGTACTACTTGGCGGTCGCACCAGAACTTTTCGTATCCATCACAGAGCAACTGGCTAAGGCTGGCCTTAACACGCCGAACGCACGGATTGTGCTCGAAAAACCCATCGGCCACGATGCGGCCAGCGCCAAGGAAATAAACGACGCGGTGGCAACAGCGTTTAGCGAAGCCCAAACGTACCGTATCGATCATTATTTGGGCAAGGAAACGGTACAAAACTTGTTCGTGCTGCGCTTTGGTAACGCATTATTTGAGCCACTCATGAACCGGCAATACGTTGATCACGTACAGATCACGGTAGCGGAAAAAGTGGGACTCGAAGGCCGCCACGCTTATTACGATGGCGCCGGCGCCTTCCGGGATATGGTGCAAAACCACTTGATGCAACTGGTGTGCCTCACCGCGATGGAGCCGCCGCAGTCGTTTAACGCCGATGCCATTCGGGATGAAAAATTAAAGGTGTTGCGTGCCCTCGCGCCCACACCACCCGAGCAGTGCGTGCGCGGGCAATATGCAGGCTACGTGAGCGAATTGGGCAAACCAAGCAACACCGAAACCTACGCCGCGCTCAAACTTGAAATTCAAAACTGGCGCTGGGCGGGTGTTCCTTTTTACCTGCGCACAGGTAAATCCATGCCCGAAAAAGTTTCTGAGATCGTGATTCAATTTCGTAATGTGCCGCACCCTATTTTGCCCGCCGAAGCGGGTGCCGTACCGGCCAATCGGTTGGTAATGCGCTTGCAACCAAACGAAGGCGTGCGCCTGGGGCTCACGGTTAAAGAGCCGGGACCCGGTGGTTTGCGGGTCCTACCGGTGGACTTGGATATGAGTTTCGCGGAGAGCTTCGGTGTCGCGCAGCCCGAAGCCTACGAGCGGCTGCTTATGGATGTGGTGCGCGGGAATCAAACATTGTTCATGCGCCGGGATGAGGTGGATGCAGCATGGGCTTGGGCGAGCCCTATTGCGGGGCGCTTTACTGAAAAGCCACCTGAACCCTATTTCGCCCAGAGCTGGGGGCCGAGCGCGGCCAGCGAACTGATGACGCGCGACGGACGCAAATGGGTGCAGGCATAAAGCAAATTTGTTGCAATATGCGCGTAGAATAAGGTCAATAATTCGGACGCGAAAGTTACCGAAATGACCGGAGCCGTAAATCGAAATTTGTCGTCCTCTTCGTTCGCGCTGATCAGCGAGGCCCAGCTCGCCCGCATTTTCGATGGAGCGCTTGGTGCAGTGGTTTCGATTATTGATCGGGACCGGCGGCTTCTCTACGCTAATCAGCGCTTTGCCGATTCTTTCAAAGTTACGCCCGATCAGTTGCTTGGCAAAACGTTAGATGAAATTTATGCGCCCGAGCATGTAGCGGGGTTTTTGCCCTTTATCCTGCGCGCGCTTTCTGGCGAATCCGTAACGTACGACCGGCTTGGGCAAGTTGCGGACAGCACGGGAGTCTGGCACACCGTGGCCGTCGTGCCGTGGCGCAACGAGGCGGGTGAAATTATCGGTGTGGCGCATTCGGCCATGCGTGTACACGAACTCAAAGTGGCCATGGAGGCGCTGCGTGTGGCCAATCAAAAGCTCTCGCTGCATATGGACAACAGTCCACTTGCGATGATCGAGCTCGATGGCGCGCTCAATATCTTGAAATGCTCAAAGCAAATTGAGTCCATGCTCGGGCACGAAAGCGAAGCGCTCATTGGGCGCTCGCTCGCGGAGGTGATTGGTCAACGCCCGGCACTGCAGCCGGTGTTTGATGCACTGGACGACCTGCGCAGCGGCGCCCAAACCCGCTGCCAACTCGAAGCCACGCTGACGCACCGCGAGGGCACCACCTTGCACTCCGAATGGTTTTGCTCCGCCCTGACCAATGCCGATCACTCGATTAGCTCAATTTTGTGTTTGATCGATGACATCACCCCGCGCGTGGTTGCTCAAACACAATTGCGCGAACAAGCCACGCGGGATGCCCTCACCGGCTTGCTCAATCGACGTGCGTTTTACGAGCGGCTTGGCCAAGCCGCCACGCGCAGCGCGCGCAGCAAAGCCGCGCTTACGTTGTTGTTTATCGATCTAGATGGGTTCAAAACCGTGAACGACCGTTTTGGCCACGAGGCGGGAGATGACGTTTTGCGGGAAGTGGCCCGCCGGCTGACGCAGATTTGCCGTGCGAGCGACGAAGTGGGCCGCTTGGGCGGCGATGAATTTGTTGTGCTTGCCGAAGCAGATGCGTCGCGCACTACGATCGAAGCGCTGTCCGATCGTATTGCCCGCGCCTTGCATTTTTCGTTGCCGTTCGCTGGCGGCAACGCCATCATCGGTGTCTCCATTGGCATCGCCAGCCAAGCCGTACAAGAAAATGCGCCCGAATCGCTTGTTCGCATCGCAGACTTGGCGATGTATGCCGCCAAGCATGCAGGCAAAGGCTGCGTTCGTTTTGCGGAAGCGGCATGATCCGCTCGTATTACTCAATACCTGCGGCGTAAAAAAGCTAGTTTTCAAGCTTTATCTCCCCTAAAGAAGTCGTTTTTCAGCGCTTTGCTAAAGCCTTGCGCTTACCGTAAAATAGGAAATTGTGACAGGTTTTTTGATCGCATTTCCTCTGAAATGGTTCTTTGCTTCCGGAGTTTCGGGCGCAAACGAAACCAGTCAGTTATTTTTTTAATTTTTTAGTTGAGGTTCAACATCGCCGAAAAAGATACACGGATCAATCGGGAAATCACCGGTACCGATGTCCGTTTGTTAGGCCCCGAAGGTGAGCAGCTTGGGATTGTGAGTGTGCGCGAGGCGTTGTTTAAAGCCGAAGAAGCCGAACTCGATTTAGTAGAAATTGCCCCGCTGGCCGAGCCCCCCGTATGCCGCATCATGGATTTTGGTAAGTTCAAATACAAACTTTCCAAGCAACAACATGAGGCCAAGCTCAAGCAAAAAATCATCGAAATCAAAGAAGTGCTCTTTCGACCGGGCACCGACGATAACGACTATGAGCGCAAGCTTCGCATGATCCGCGTCTTTTTAGAAGAAGGCGATAAGATTAAATGCCGGTTGCGTTTCCGTGGGCGAGAAATGGCCCACCAAGAGTTCGGCATTCGCCAACTCCAGCGCGTGCGCGAAGATTTAGCCGACGTGGTTGTGGTGGAGCAATTTCCCAAAATGGAAGGCCGCCAGATGATCATGATCTTGGCACCGAAGAAAAAAGCTGAGCCCATAAAAGAAAAACCAGCGAAACCAGCTGGCGATGTTGCCGCCAAACCCTCAACGCCGAGACCTGCCACAGCAAAACCTGCGCCGCTAGCCGTGGCGCTAGCCGCTGCGGCTACACCGGCAGAAGCCGCGCCAAAAGCCTAATTTGGGTAAAGCAAAGCGGCACGAACATGTCGTGCCGCTTTGCTCACTCAAAATCAGAAAGCCCGCGTCGGTAATTCGCTACGCTTACTTCTTCATCATCGCCTTTTTTACGGCTAACTCACCAGCGGCGCGGATCATCTCTAATTGCGCGGGCGATGCAAAGATGGTGGTGTGGCCGTCTTTTAGCAATCCCAGACGCATGGCTTCTTCGCATTCCGCGCTGACTTGTTCGCGGCTTACTTGCGTTGTAGGCAGTGCAGAGATCAAACGATATTCACCGTTTTGCTGGGCAGCGCCTCCCATGGCTAAAAACGCTATCGTATCTGAGCGCGCTTCAGCTGCGGTTCGGGTGGAAACGGCGTTCATTATCTGATCTTTCTTTGGCACTGGCATGTCTGATTGAGCGAACACAGCGCCTGCG
>JANMDS010000408.1:0-4184 GCA_031376405.1 Betaproteobacteria bacterium | reverse complement strand
CGCCACTGCCCAAGCCGTCCAAGATGATCGTTATTAGCGGGCGGCTTAACCGCGAGAACGACCGCACGACGCAGCTTGCTCTTCCCGTCCGCATCAACATCTTGAACGGCCGTAATGGGCTGCTCGACAAGGCTAGTGTAGATGCCGCTACCTGGGATCAAAAGGCCAGCATAGTCTTTTAAGAATTCAGCACGGTTTTCTGCTTCCTGAACGGGATTATGATCTTTTGCTTTTTGCGCCGCAGCCCAATCGGGGTACGCCGCCGAATGATCGTTCAGCCATTGCATGGCCTTACCGAGCGCATCTTTCGTTGCTGCATTTGCGATACGCGCCATTGCAATACACGCCGGGTAGGTCGCCGCCTTCGTCTGATCCTTGCCTTGCAAGCCTGAGCTTTCAATCCTATCGTGAATGCTGGGATGCATTCTCTGATCGAAAGCGATGTCTGCCGAGAAGGAATTCCCACGAGCGATCACTTCTTTCAGATTCTCGCCCACGCGTCGATCGATCTCGTCAAACGGTAATGGATCGACTTCAACTTCGTACGAGGCCGTAGACAAATAAGTAGGTTTGTCGAAGGCCGATTCGTACGTGTCTGCCTCGCATCCAACCATTACTTTTCCAGCCGAGAGCTTGGCACCCCACTGATGCTCGGTCAGCTCGAACGGCTCGATACCTTTGCTGCGCAAATCTGCAATCACGCCGCGGTAGCTTTGATCTAAATCATCAAGAATCTGGCGTTGTTCAACGACCGGCAGCAACGCCATCAAAGAAAGAACCTTGTTTACGGTCCATAACGGTTGACCTTCGGGTTTGTCGTCTAACGATAAATCGATTGCGGAGCTGAGTTCCGGGCGATCGATAAGGAGCTGCTGAGCGCATTGTTCGCCCACCCAATTCAACAGGTCGGGGACCGAATCCATGCGGGCTTTATTCTTTCGATTCGAAGTCGAAGTAGCGCTAAGTTTTGCGAGTTTTTCATTTTGCATCGCAAGCATGCGGGCTTCTGATGGAAGTCCCGACGAAACCGTGGCGATAATCGGTGAACACACTTGTCCAAACCGATCCACACGTCCAAATGTTTGCATGCGTGCGGATACTTCGTTCGGTATCTGCACCTCAATCATTTCGCGCTGGCGTTGATCCACGAACGTTTTTGATGCATGTAGCGATAGTCCGGTACTTCCGGCACGCGTGAGAATCAGCGCATCCTTAGCGCCGGAATTGAAATCAAAAATCTCTTTTGTGCGACTGTCTACACGTTTCGCCAGGACGTGCTCGCGCGTGCCGTCGGCACCGAGCCGTTGCACAATTTCAACGCCACGCCCGCTGATTTCACCGCAACTAAAACCGGCTTCAGCAAGCCTCCACTTTATAAGCTCCAACGGATACGCTGGCAGATCTGGAAGTGCTGCGATCTGCTCCCTAAGCTTTCCGACTAGGAAGCGATTGTTATCGAGCGCCGCTTTCCGCTCACTCGCGTTTTCTGTAGTGTCGATGATAACTTGCTCGACACTCGTTTTCTTAGAAATTCCGTACCCGTTGCGCTCAGTCATTTCATTAAGTCTCGAAACCGTTCTGCTGAGCACGTCACGAAACATAGGCAAGCTAATACGACTTTCACCCATCGCGTTAAGCGCTGCTGCAAGTGCCGCGGCTTCGCCTTCTGGCTTGTCCGCTTCGACCGTATCGATCCCGGCAACACAATCGAGCAAGAGCGTTTGCATGGTTTGCTCGATTACAAACACTGGCTTACGGCCCGCTTTCAGTGCAGATAGCCCATCCCGTATACCGGACTCAACGTTTACAATCATCTGGAATTGACGCATGATTTGATAGAGGCGGGACCCAAAGTTCGAACGGGTCACGCCCATGCGCGCACCCTTTCGGGCTTGCTCGGACATACCTTCCGCAGCCTCTTTAAGCTTCGCGTTTAATCGGGATACACGTAAATTAATGTCGCCACTCAAAAACGAAAGCCCGCGCAAAATTTCTGCCACCTGATCGCTAAGACTTGTGTTTCGCAACACAACATCGATGTCGGGTTCGCGGAACTCGAAATTAACCTGCGACATATCGGTTTCGCGTCGTACCATCGCGCCGTCCTGGACCAACATCTCGGTCACCGCCTCTAAAAGCGATTCACCACCACGCGTTAGGATTTCAGGTAGGTTTTCAAGATCAACCACGGTTCCACCATCGGATCTCGCAAACAATTTGCTGTAGACCGCCATGTTCTTTGCGCCCTTAGCAAAGGTCGCCGACGAGTACACAACTGAGGCCGCGTTGGCGACTCCGAGGGCAACCACGCGCGCGGTATTGCTGTCTGCACTCGCTGCATTATGCGATTCATCCATGAGCACAACAGAATTTGTGCATAGCTTGATGAAAGCAGCGCTTTTAGCGGATGTGGGACCACGGTTAAGCTGTGAGTACGTCAGAAACACAACACTGGACCCCATCGCGCTCGCGATCGTGCCCCACGGATCGTCGTTCTCCTCTTCATACACCAACTTGCCGCACGCAGGCGTAGGCGACTTCGCCATTATTTCGTTTGTATCGGGATCGCGAACAGTAACGCCGAGATTAAAGATAAACGGCTGAATGATTTGTGCGGCGTTCTCGCCTGGGAGGATCCCTTTTATATCTCGAAACAAATCACCGAATAAATTCTCTTTTTCGGTGATAAACACAACGTTCTGCCCTTTGCGCATCGCAGCGAGCATCATCGCCGCCATCGTACGACCCTTTCCGACGCCCGTTTTGTCGCCAACTAAAAAACCTTGGTTGTTAGCGGTTCTTGTGAGTCCCAATGCAAGGGCATCTACTTGCCCTCGCTGCAGCCTTTGCGCTAAGTCGGTTTTTTCCCATCCGACTGATTGCGCAACGGCCAAGTCAACATCAGGTCCAAGATGACGCTTCGCGGATTCGAACGCAAGATTTTGCGCGGCAACTAAGTAGCGCGGGATCATCAACGGCGATGGACTGCCCGCATCAGATAGCGCCACATACGGAGCTTGGAAGCCGTTCTCTTCTGGCAAATCCGAAACAACAAAATCGTCACTGGTAATAGAAGTCTCACCGTCGAGTGTGTTGGGTTTTTCACCTGCAGGAAGCTCGAACTCCATGAGCGCTCCACTCAACACACGCGCATCCTTCATCGTCTCTATTGCATTGCGCGTAACGACTGACCACTCGGCGAGCCGTTCCCACGACCGTATCACCTCAATCTGCTCGGGAATTTTCTGTGCGATGTCGCGACGAATTGGTAGACGATCACCGACGACAACTAAACGAACCGGATATTCGGAGCCCCTTTTTTTATAGAGCTGGCCGTCCACTTCTGTTACAGACATTGACTCGTAATGATCGGCGAGCCACTGCAGGAAATACTTAGAACCTGGGGCGATCACGCCCCCCTTGCCGCCGGATTTGATCGGATGATCGCCCGCAATGACGAACACGCTTGCCCCCTGCCCCTTACGTGCTGAAAGCGCTGACATTACGATGCTTTGGTCTAGACGACCCACCCGCACTCTATCGTCGGCACCCGCGAAATGCGGGTCGGAATATTCAACAGCGCCGCCAGGTAGTGCGCCGTAAGGTGGGTTGCAGAGCGTCACATCATGCTCGGGTATCGCCACTTTTGTCACATCACCAAACACGACCGACATATCAACCCCGTCGAATTGCGCTTGCAACGCCATCAAAGCTGCCCCTCGATCACGGTCAAGCTCGATCGCTGTAATTTTTGAAGCTCCACCTGATTTTCCCGCGGTCAACAATGATCCGTTCCCGGCGGTCGGCTCCAACACATGCTGACCTGACATTACACCGACTGCGTTTTGAACGGCGATGGCAATTGGATACGGCGTCGAAAACTGTTGCAGTTGCATACGCGTTGATGTTCGCGCTTCCTGCGCAGGCATCGCTTCATCGAGGCGAACTGCCATCGCGTACATGTTCTCGAAATCGTTACTCGTTGCAAGGCGACGGTTACACGCCGCCTCCAGCGCATCGCCTACAGCCTGATACGCGCCGAAGTCATCGGCGCCAACGCCAAAGACTTTTGTCACGTATGAGCGGAATTCGGCAAAGGATTGACGTTGGCCACGTTCCGCGTAGGCAAGCACCAGTCCATCACAGATTTTTGTCAGTTCGCTTGGCCATGGTTCTCCTTCTGC
>JANMDS010000356.1:0-3698 GCA_031376405.1 Betaproteobacteria bacterium | reverse complement strand
AATTTGCGTGGTGGCGTCGCCGGTGAGTGTTCCTGTCGCCGCCAACACAACAAACCCGAAAGCTGTAAACGCCGCGCCTACTCCGACCATCATCCAGCCTGTTGCCTTAGACTCGTTGTCGTTATCAGTTTTGCTAGAGCGCCACACCTTCAACAAGCCAACAAAAATGAACAGAATCCCCACGATGAACGCGCCACCATACAGTAGCGATTCAACCGTTAGCATCTGTTGTTTGACCTGCGGTGCAACGCCAATTAGCCCCTTATTAGGATCAGCCAGAATAGGTGACGACACAATCGCCATCGCGGTAGCAAACAATAATGATTTGATCCCGAATTTACGCATAATAAAACTCCTTTTTTAGAAACAATGAAAACAATTAAGAAAGATTGAGCCAAGACATTAACGTTGGCGTGAGCCCGATCGTTGCTTGGGCCATCGATACAAGATAGGCCGCATTTACACAACCTGTCGCCGCACAAATCTGCACGATCGCGCTAGAGGGTTTGTCCTCACTTGATCCCTGCCCCTTTGATGCACGGACAAGTCGTCGCCAGCCTTTGATAAACCATATCCATCCACAGATTCGCAGAATGATGAGAAACGACATCACAATACTTTTTGCTTCACCGGAAACACCAGCGCCTGCGCCGGGCAACTCGTATGCAACCAAAGAGCTGCGACCAAGAACGGTCGCGCTGGCAACCGTCATAGACCACCCTATTGCCGCCAATACTGACGCAGCTAAGAATTGAACGAGGATTGCGCCATAGCTATCTGAGTGTGTATCACTAGACACGCGCACAAGTCGGTACAGGCGGAGTAATGCGTGAAAAAACATCCCCAATGCAAGTAACCATGACAGACCTTTTACGAGCTCTTCGCCTGTGTACAGCGTACGCCCGATGGAAAGAATGATGTCGTGGAAGGACGGCATTACTGACGGAACCCTATCTCTTTACCGTTGCCGAACCGGATGACTTCGCGTGAATCACTGATCTCAGTAACGGAACCGTAACCCTCAACGTCGTCCCCCACCCTTACGGTGCGCCGTGAATTCGGTAGCTGCACGAACGCTACGTCGCCAGAGATTCCCAAAAGATGAGCGCTCGTGGCTACAGGCGTTTGGGCACGACTCACATCAAGCGTAACCGACAGACCCGACGTTTTTGATGCCGGTGTCGGCGCGACCTCAATAGCAGCGGGCGAGACTTTTGCAGGCTCAACATAAACCGCTACCGCTGTTTCAGCCACTTTATAGACCTGTGGTGCGTCGGTCTTTTTGCGCTTTCGTTTCTTAGTGGGGGCTGTTTCGATTTCAACCGATTCAACCTTTGGCTCGTTAAACTCGACAACACGTGCCTTCGCCTTAGATACCGAACCCATTGCTAAAACCAATCTCTTTATTTCAGCGATCTCACTTTTCATGTCATCTTGTTCTTTTCGCATAACGGCCATCTGCTCATCGAACTTATCCTCACCCTGCCCTGCTCCTGTCAATTTAAGTTTGGCGGTATCGACGGGATGGTTGGTGTCTGGTTTGCCCACCGTCGCGGCTACCGCTGGTGTAGCTGCTGTATTGCCAACATCTGCATGTTGAAGTACGAGTGCGGGAACGGCTGGAGCCGCCTTGTCACCCGCCGACGCAAGCTGTGGTGATATTGCCTGCACTGCCGATCCTAATGTCGAATTCGCTGGGGCTGCACCCGTAGCGGGTAACGAATTCGGTACTTGCTTGGCCACGTAGCCGCCGCGCGTCAGAAGGGTGCTGACAAAGCCTCCCTTCTTATAGTCGTACACGCCAAAGCCGACAGCAACTAAAAGCAATACGGCCATGCAAATACCGAGCGCACTCAGAAACGATGGTTTTTGAGTGCGCTCGGGTGGCCGTGCGCGGCGCGGTGCAGATGGCGCATCCTCACGCACCGTTTCGTCGAGACGCTGCTTTGTTCGCGGCCCGAGCCTAGTTGGTACTAAATCAGGCACGTCTGGATAGCGATCCTCATCAAATTCGTTTTCGGAAGGGGTTGGCGTCACAACTGCTGGCGCAGGCGCGGCACTTCTCTGCAATGGAGGTGAAGGTGGCGGCGCGGATTTTGCGGCCACGGGAGCAGGATTTTTGGCGAATAAATCATCAAAAGAGCTCGCCGCCTGAGCAGGACTACTTGCCGCCACTGGCGGCGAGCTTTTTTTTGGGGATTCGGGGCGTTTAGCATCCATCTGCTCGAAGAACGCAGCCGCATCGTCAATCTTGGTGGCAACATTTCCTGGTTTGTTTTCGTTTTCACCACTCATTATTCGTCCAGTTTTTCTAATACTGCTGCATCGCTAAAAATGAGGCTAAAAAGTTCGTATTGGGCCACTTTTGCAGTCGTGGGTCGCGCTCCTAGACGGTTCGCAATATCCGCGCCAATATTGCCAATCCCCTCGGCAACTACACCAACACCGACATCACGAGCGCTCGCCCGTTGAATTGCCGTAGTCGTCACACCAGCAGCCGCAGTTTGCGTGGTGCTTTGCGGCGATAGAAGGGTTTTACCACCAGCTACGAGAGCCGCCACAAACATACCTGAATACTTCTCCAATAGTCTCCGATTGACATCGGTAGCGATACCGTATTCGCCTGTTTCGAGATTGGTCGCCAATGCCTTAACCGGAAAGCATCCGCCGTTTTTCAGGCAAATTTGACTGAACTCCATCGTCATTGCATCTTGGGCTAAGGCAAAAGAACCGCGCGCCGTCGCGCCGGACAAAAGACCTTGGGAAACGATCTCCGCAAATACCGGCCCCGAATAATCACTGTTAACTGCTTTAGTGAATTTAGCGATGAACTGCTCCCCGGCAACAACTCGCTTACTGGGGTCGCCTTTTTTTGTTGCGCTCTTCTCAGTTTTTGCAGATTCGACTGATTTCGGTGGTTCGGGATAAACAAGGCCGACAGCGGCTCGGCCTTCGGCAACCACATCCTCGCCCGCGAATTTGCGTGTCGTGTTGACGAGCCGTGTCGCCTCGGACAGCACAAGCGCCTGCTGTCGCGCAACGATTTCTGAAAGAATATCCTCTTCGGTTTGTTTTGGTGGAATCGGTGGCTGAATAGGTTGCTCTTTACCCGCGCCCTCTTTTGCCACAACCACATCTTTGCTCACGATGGTAGGGAAATTCGTTCCACCCGTTTCTGTTGCTTTCTTGTAATTTTCTTTATTTGCGTCAACAGCTACAGCGTTGTAGCCAGGGGAAGAACCAGCCCCCCCCGGCGTGCCAGAAATAGAGCCAGACGGTGCGTCTACGGGCGCTGCTTGAACTTGCTGATTGCCTTTGTTTTTGTTTAGCACCCACGCCAGACTGCTTGCGACTGCAATCCCAGCAAATACAACTGCGCCAATCATAATCCGGGATGTGAATGACATCGGCTTCTTGGTTGATGGTTTTGCAGCCGCAAATGCGGGTGCGTCATCATCATCTGCTACCGCGGCGTTGATGGATTCTTCGTTACTCATGGGGTAATCTCAACTAAATGCATTTGTCCATCTTGCGCAATGCCCACGACAGGCACGCGCGCTACACGCACTGCCCGCGTGCCGTCCACTGAGGATTGAGATGACATCGGTTGTGGCGTGAGCACATCACCTTTCACGAGCACATACATTGTGTCGGCATCTTTGGCTGCGTACGCTGTTACGGGTATGCCCCGCGTACCC
>JANMDS010000261.1:0-1675 GCA_031376405.1 Betaproteobacteria bacterium | reverse complement strand
GCGGGCAATCGTGCGCCAGAATTCGCGATGCGACTGAACAGCGCGAGCTACGAAGAAATTTCTCGCGCGGGCGGCGGCATTGCCTCCACCGTGCGGGCCACGCGCGAGGCCAGCGAAGAAGCACTTTTCGCGCAATCGGCAACTCGGCTAGAAGCGCTTTTGAACGAAGGCGTATGTGCGGTCGAAATTAAATCTGGTTATGGACTTTCGCTCGCGGCGGAGCGCAAGCAATTGCGCGTGGCGCGGGCGCTAGGGAATGCATACGGCCTTACCGTGCGCACGACATTTTTAGGCGCGCACGCCCTGCCGCCGGAATACGCTGGACGCGCCGATGCTTACATTGATGTGGTGTGCGAAGAAATGATGCCTGCGCTTGTGAACGAAGGCTTGGTCGATGCAGTCGATGCGTTTTGCGAAACCATCGGATTTACCCGCGCGCAAACCGAGCGGGTGTTCGCAAAAGCACAATCCCTTGGCGTTCCGGTGAAGCTACACGCCGAGCAGCGCTCCGATATGGATGGTGCGGCGCTTGCCAGCGACTACCGTGCACTTTCGTGCGATCATCTCGAGTGGTTATCACCATCTGGAATTAAAAAAATGCGCGTAGCAGGCACGGTAGCGGTGTTGTTGCCTAGCGCGTTTTACACACTACGCGAAACCCGCATACCTCCGATTGCGGCGCTGCGGGCTGCGGGCATACCCATGGCGGTTGCTACCGACCACAATCCCGGTACATCCCCTTGCTTAAGTCTCTTGCTTTCGATGAACATGGCATGTACGTTGTTTAAATTCACGGTTGACGAAGCCCTGCAGGGGGTAACAACACACGCGGCGCGCGCTTTGGGATTGCAAAACACACACGGAGCGCTCAAGGTTAATACACCCGCAAATTTCGTACTCTGGCATCTGCACGATGTCAGCGAGTTGTGCTACTGGTTTGGCGCATCGCCCAACGCCACCATCGTGCGCAACGGACGGATCGTGCGTCAAAATTAGGCCATGACAACCCGCTCCTTCTTCGCTCCCCATGCGTTGCTCACCAACAATTGGGCACAAAACGTATTGCTCGAGTGGGATGAAAATGGCGCGTTTACACGGGTTACGGCGAATGAAAGTTGCCCGCTCGGGGTTGCAAGCGCGAAGGGCCCAATCGTGCCCGCAATGCCAAATTTGCACTCGCACGCATTTCAACGCGCGATGGCCGGTTTGGCCGAAATGCGCGGCGGCAGCAACGATAGCTTTTGGAGCTGGCGGCAAGTCATGTACAGCTTTGCCAATGCGGTCACGCCCCAGCAATTGGAGGATATTGCGACCTGGCTTTACATCGAAATGATGGAAGCAGGCTACACGAGCGTATGTGAGTTTCACTACGTGCACCACGACCCATCGGGCAAACCTTACGCCGACGACACTGAAATGTGCCAAGCGCTCATCGCCGCTGCGGGCACGGCGGGCATCGGGCTCACGCTCCTGCCCGTGCTCTATCAAAGTGCAGGCTTTGCGGGCGCACCGCCATCAAACGATCAACGCCGCTTTATTCGCAGCACCGATTCCATGCTGCGGCTACTTGATCGCATCGGCAACACCTGCGGCGCTAACAACGTGCGCCTCGGGCTCGCCCCGCATTCGCTGCGCGCTGTGCCGCCTTCCGCGTTGAAAGCCGCGCTCGCGGGCA
>JANMDS010000214.1:0-2455 GCA_031376405.1 Betaproteobacteria bacterium | reverse complement strand
CCCACCCAAACCTGCGGCGTAAAAAACCCATTTTCGGGGAGATATCTCCCCGAAAATGGCTTTTTTACGCCGCAGGTATTTCTAGTTGCGGGCACAATACTAAAAAAATGAAGGAGACTCGCATGGCCCTACACGCCGATGCGCTCGCGCAGCACAACGTTGCGCACTTACTGACTGCGCACGCCGGTTCGCCGCGTGTGCTCTACACGTATTTTGAAAATAGCGCGTGGAACGACTACACCGCCGACGCGACGATGACCTTGGCGGGCGCGTGGCAGGCGGCACTCACGCGCGCGGGCGTGATTGCCGGTGATCGCGTGGCACTGTGCATGAAAAACAGCGTGCACTGGGTAGCCATTGATATGGCTACGCTGGGTTTGGGCGCGGTGGTTGTGCCACTTTATGTAGACGACAACGCAGAGAATATTGCGTATTGCACACTGCACTCGGGTGCGAAATTGTTGATTGTGGATACGTTGCGGCAGGCCAATGCGCTGAGCGCAACCAAATTAGCAAGTGAACAACCACTGCCCCCTATGGTGTGCATGCAGTTGGGTGCAAATGAAACAACGGCAGTGGCTAAATCCGCAACGAGTTTCCTTGCAAATGCGCAGTCAGCGCTTCAGATTCTTCCCGTAGAAAGAAGCCAACTTGCCACGATTTGCTACACCTCGGGCACCTCAGGGAAACCAAAAGGCGTAATGCTTTCTCATGCGAATATTTTGGCGAACGTACGTCAATGCCAAGGCGCGGGCATCGCAACGGCTGAGATGATTTTCCTCTCGCTCTTGCCGCTTTCGCACATGTTTGAGCGCACCGGCGGCTACTATTTGCCGCTTTCACTCGGCGCGCGGGTGATTTACACCCGCGGTATCGCGCAACTGGCCGATGATTTAAAGCAACAGCCGGTGACGACGATGTTTGTCGCCCCGCGCGTGTTAGAGCGGCTCCATGCGCGCATCGTGCAGGGTTTGAAAGAACAAGGCAAGATGGATTTATTCAACCGATTGGCCAACGCGGCGTGGCGGCTGCAGCGCAGCGATGGTTCGCTCCTTGATCGGCTCACGGTATTGGTGTTGCAGCCGCTCCTGGGCAAAAAAATTCGCATGAAAATCGCGCCTACATTGGCGCTGCTCGTCTCTGGCGGTGCCGCGCTGTCGTCGGCAGTCGCGCGCACGTTTGTGGCCATTGGGTTGCCTGTGTTGCAAGGCTACGGCATGACGGAAGCGTCCCCCGTTCTCACGGTCAATCGCCCAGAGCGTAATGATCCAGAATCCGTGGGCCCGGCGTTGCCAGAGATTGAGCTGGTGATCGCGGACGATGGCGAGCTACTCGCGCGCGGCCCGAACGTAATGCTTGGATACTGGAACAACCCTGACGCCACCGCCAAAGTGGTGGACGCGCAGGGCTGGCTGCACACAGGTGACCTGGCGAGCGTGCGGGAAGGCCGGTATACGATTAAGGGGCGCAAGAAAGATATTTTGGTGATGTCCAACGGCGAAAAATTCTCCCCGCAAGATGCGGAATTGGCCGTGCTGAATGATCCGAGTTTTGAGCAGGTGATGTTGATCGGCGAAGGCAAGCCATTTCTTACGCTGGCCTGCGTTACGCAAAGCACGGACACTAAAGATTTAATAAAACGCGCCAACTCGCAGCTCATGAGCTTCCCGCGCTGGGTCAAGGTGCGACAAATTATCGCAATGCCCGAGGCGTGGACGGTGGATTCGGGCTTGCTCACCCCTACGCTTAAAGTAAAGCGCGCGGCGGTATTGGAAAAGCTTAAACCGCAGATTGAGGCGCTTTACGCTGAAGGGGATCGCGAGCCGTAAAAAGCGCGTTTTTCTAGGAGATAAATCTTAAAACTAGTGCTTTTTGCGCCGCAGGTATTTCAAGAAAAATAGTTATTTCGAGAGGTGTTTTTCGATCTTTTCGCGTAGCTGCTTTAACTCTGCATCAGGCGAACTGGACGAACTGGGAAGCGCGCCGCCCCGCACGTTTCGCAACCGACGCAGATCATGCGCGAGGTTGAGCGCAGAGAGCAAGAGCAGCCGCTCGGCGCTGGAGTTTGTGGCCTGCGCGTAGGCTTCGTCCACCCGCTCACTCACCATCGCAATCGCGGCTTCCAAATCAGCGCGCTCATCCGGAGCGCAGGCAAGCGTAAATTGCCGCCCCGCAATACGCACATCGAGCGAGTTCGGATTTTCGCTCATAGCAGGCTAGGCTGACTCATCGTGGGCGCAGCTGCTTCAGGCGGTTGAATTTCGAGGGGAAGTTGTGACATCAACACGTTCAGGCGCGTTTGTGCTTGCTTCACGCGCAGACTATTTGCGGCGAGCTTTTCCTCCAACTCACGGCTCTTTTGCGTGAGCGCTTGGTTTTCTACACGCAGTCGCGTGTGCTCTGCCAAAAGCCGCTCTACAGAGCTGTTGAGTAATTGAAATTCCTGCATCATTTC
>JANMDS010000191.1:0-2751 GCA_031376405.1 Betaproteobacteria bacterium | reverse complement strand
CTACAAAAACCTGCGGGAGAGCTCAGCACAACTTGAGTTTCGTCGCCCCGGCGAAGGCCGGGGTCCAATTTCGTTCGTGAGCGCAAAATCTAAGCGCTTGTTTTTACGTAACAAAACTGGATCCCGGCCTTCGCCGGGATGACGGGTATTGGGTCCCATAAGTGAGTTATTCAGTTGTGCAAAGGTCTCTGCGGCGTGAAAACGGCATTTTTTTGGAGATATCTCCCAAAAAACGCTGTTTTTACGCCGCAGGTATTTAATCGATGAAAACGCAGCTTCGCTAACTAAAAGCCCAACGCAATCGAAGGTTTAATCGCTTTCAACTTCGCTGCAAACGCCGCTTTAATCCGTGCAATCGCCGCGTCTTTATCGGCCTCAAAGCGCACAACGATGACCGGGGTCGTGTTTGAAGGGCGGGCGAGCCCGAAGCCGTCGGCGAACTCTACGCGCAGGCCATCGATCAAAATGCGTTCGACTTCGCCCTCGAATTTCCCCGCGTTGATAAGCTGTTGTACGAGCGTGACGTGCTCGCCCTCAGCGCACTTGATATTGAGTTCGGGCGTGCTGATAGAGTCGGGCAGAGCTTCGAGGATGGCGGATGCATCGGCATGGGTGGAGAGAATTTCCAGTAACCGCGCGGCGCAGTAAATCGCGTCATCAAACCCGTACCAACGTTCTTTGAAAAAGATGTGACCGCTCATCTCGCCCGCGAGCGGTGCGCCGGTTTCGCGAAGCTTATCTTTCACCAGCGAATGCCCCGTTTTCCACATAAGCGGCACGCCGCCGTGTTTCTGAATCCACGGCGCTAAATTGCGGGTGCATTTCACATCGTAAATGATTGTGGCCCCTGGGTTGCGTGAAAGCACGTCAGCGGCGAACAGCATCATTTGTCGGTCAGGGAAAATAATTTTTCCTGATTTGGTGACCACGCCTAAGCGGTCGCCGTCGCCATCAAATGCGAGCCCGATTTCGGCATCGCTTGTTTTAACCTGTTGAATTAAATCTTCCAAGTTTTCGGGCTTAGAAGGGTCGGGGTGGTGGTTGGGGAAATTGCCGTCAATTTCGCAGAAGAGTTTGTCTACCTTGCAACCCATGCCTTCAAACACCTGCGGTGCCAATTCTCCGGCGACGCCGTTGCCGCAGTCAATCGCAATCTTCATGGGGCGTTTGAGTTTGGCGTCGCCCACAATCCGCGCAACGTATTGCGCCCGGACGTCTGCGGTAGTGCGCGCGCCCGCGGCGTATTTCACATCGCCCGAGATGGCCCGCGTGCGTAACGCTTGAATATCGTCGCCATAAATCGCCTTGCCCGCAACGACTATTTTCAAGCCGTTATAGTCCGGCGGGTTGTGGCTACCGGTTACCGAGACCGCGCACTGCGTGTTAAGCGCATGGGCTGCGTAATACGAGGTGGGCGAGGGCACGCAGCCGATGTCAACTGCAGTGCAGCCGGTGCTGGCGATGCCTTCGCGTAACGCCTCAGAAAGCGCAGGCCCGCTCAAGCGCCCATCGCGCCCAACGGCGATACGCGTGCACCCGCGCTCTAGAGCCATCGTGCCCAGCGCTTGCCCAATGCCCCGCACGACTTCGGGCGTGAGCGTTTTGCCCACAATACCCCGAATGTCGTAGGCTTTAAAAATTTCAGGGGCGAACGTGACAGGGCTGTTACTCACGGGTATGATCCTCAAAAAAATTCAATAGTCGATTAGGCAGCCAGTTTAAATTGCCCGGAAAGGGACCGGACACGAAACCAACGTGCCCACCGGTTGCCGGTAAATCCACCGTAACGCTCGGGCTCACTTCGTGCGGCTTCGGTGCGAGATAGTCCGGCACAAACGGGTCGTTCGCGGCGTTGATGAGTAAAAACGGAATTGGAATGTCGATTAAGTTTTGACGGCAGCTTGCCCGATGGTAGTAATCGGCACCGCTTCGGTAGCCATGAATCGGCGCGGTGTAAATGTCGTCGAACTCAGCGAGCGTTTTGGCCCGCAATGCGCGTTCGATATCAAACATGCCGGGAAACTGCGCGGCCTTTACTTTTGCATTGCGCTTCATCGTGCGCAAGAAATTGTTGGTGTACACCATGTTAAAACCACGTGCGATCCGCTCCCCGCTCATGCCCAAATCGAGCGGTGCACACACCGAGGCGGCGCACATCAATCCAAATTGTGAGGCCGGGTTTGCGAGCAACGTGGTGCCACAAAATTTAGAGAGTGCATTGCCTCCAAGGGAAATACCTGCGGCGCAAATGGGGCGCTTTTTAGCATTTATCTCCACAATGTTGAGCATAAATTCGATGCTCTCCACATCGCCGGAGTGGTACGCGCGCACGGTGCGGTTGGGCTCGCCCGAGCAGCCGCGAAAGTGCGGGACGACGAACGTCCACCCGCGCTTTTTAGCCTCCTGCGCGCAGGCCAGCGCATAGTGCGAGCGCGAGGAGCCTTCGAGCCCGTGGAAGAGCACGAAAATGGGCTTTGCAGCTTCACCGTCGAGCCAATCAAAATCGATGAAATCGCCATCGGGTGTAAGCACGCGTTCACGTCGAAACGCAACCGGTGTGCGCGGCAAGTAGTAGGCGTAAATCGTTTGCGCGTGCCCGCCAGGGAGCCAGGCGGGGGCGTGGAGTTCAAGGGGGCGCCGTGCCGGCTTTGCGGGAGCCAGGGCCGGGGTCTCAACGCCCTCAAGGATCGAGCGATCCGTGGGCAGATGAGGGTGGTGGTGCGGGGTGGGCGGGGCGTGTGTTGCGGCGGC
>JANMDS010000160.1:0-5472 GCA_031376405.1 Betaproteobacteria bacterium | reverse complement strand
AGCGGGCATGGCGCTGTTTGCTAACGGCGGGCGGTTTACGAGTAAGCCGTATATTGCGAGCGGCGCGTATGTGAAGCGGATGAGCAATTACTGCACGGGATGCGCTTATAAATCCGATGAGAAATCGGGCGACAATGCGTGCCCGATGACTACGCTTTATTGGAATTTTGTGGACAAACACGAAAAATCGCTCGCCAAAAACCCCCGCACCGCGCTGATGGTCAAAAATCTCACGCGGATGGAGCCGAGCGAGCGGGATGCGATGCGAAATCGCGCCCACGCAATGCTCAATAATTTGGACGCGTTGTGAGCGTGGAGCAGTTAACACTACCGAGAGATCGCGCGGCGCGGTTACAGTATGTGCGCGAGGCGTTCCCCGAATGCGGCGGTGCGGACGCAACAATGATCGGTGGCCGCACCCAAGCGCGCCTCGCGCTCGCACGCGCCAATGTGCAGGACTACGCCCGCACACGCAACCATTTGCGTGGAGACGTTACCCGGCTCTCGCCGTATTTTCGCCACGGCATGTTGAGCTTGCGCGAGGCTGCAGACGATGCGATTTTGCGTGTTAAAGACAATGCCTACAAATTTGTTTTTGAACTTGCTTGGCGCGATTTTTGGCGTCGCGTTTGGCGTGAGCGGGGCGACGGCATTCGCGAGGCTATCGAGATGCCGAAAGTAGCATTAGGTGAAGCGAAATTACCTGACGATATTCGCACGGGCTCCACTGGCTTGCGCTGTATGGATTCGTTCGTTCGGGATTTGGTGGACGAAGGCTACGTGCACAATCACGCGCGCATGTGGTTCGCAAGCTACGTCGTCCATCACCGCAAAATTGATTGGCGCGAGGCGGCCGATTGGTACTACGCGGAACTGCTCGATGGCGATTGGGCGAGCAATCACTTATCGTGGCAATGGGTGGGCTCCACGTTCTCTGCAAAACCGTATTTCTTCAACAAAGAAAATCTGGTTCGCTACACCGATGGCGCGCTTTGTAAGGGTTGTAAGGCGCAATGTCCGTTCGATGAAACCTACGAAAATCTGGAGCGATCTTTGTTCAAAGCACCCGATTTTACGCCGCAGGTTTCCACACCAATCACTATTCAACCACCGCCGAAAACCACGGATGTAGGTGTGGGTGCGGCCTTGCTCGTGCACGATGAAATGCTCGGCGGGCATTTGCCAATTTACGAAAATAATGTGGCCCAACAAGTATTTGTGTTCGATCCGCAGTGGATGCAAGCTGAAAATTGGAGCCTCAAGCGCGTGCAGTTTGTGTGTGACGGTTTGGCGGAATTACCCGATGTGAAAATTTTAAAAGGATCGATCACCAGCGCGGTTGGAGATTTGAAAATCTTAAAACTACATACACAATCGACTCCCAACCCGCATACGCACGCCCTTCTCGCACGCGCGGCCATTCCCGTAACCGCAGAAGATGAGCCCACGTTTGCGCGCTACGATGGCAAGCTCACGCGATTCATGCAGTACTGGGGCAAAATCGAGCGCCAGTTTTTTCCCAATGCGATGATACGCAGTTAAAAACCCAATATACCTGTTGCGCAAAACAAGTATTTATTATCCAAACCTAGTAAAAATATGCGGAGCGATTGGGCCGTTGAATGCAATTATCCAATTCACCATGATGTCCGATTTACGTCGTTTTGTAGCCGATTCCCTACTCGTGCGTAAACGTAAAACCACGTAGCATTGCATTTCGTTCACTCGAAAGTAAATGCCATGTCTACCGCCCTTCTCGTCATTGACGCCCAAGCTTCTTTCCCAGCACGACCGTATTGGTCGGACGACGATGCCCCCCTTTATTTGGTCAAGCAAAACGCGCTCATCGCAGGCTTCGTTGCCGCGAAGTTGCCCATCGTACGCATCTTTCACGTTGAGCCCGAAGGCGCATTTTCAAAAGCCAGCGGGTTGGTTCGCCCCATAGAAGGGCTCACGGATTTCGTACCTGCGTTTACCATTGAGAAACATGCCCACTCTGCATTTGCGGGCACGGAACTTGCCACGCAACTGACCAAGCGGGGCATTCGGCGGCTCGTCATCTCCGGCATCCGCACCGAGCAATGCTGCGAAACCACTACACGTAACGCCTCGGATATTGGGTTTGAAGTAGATTACGTAACCGAAGCAACGCTTACGTTTCCGATGCAACATTCGAACGGCAAAAGCTTTAGCGCGACTGAAATAAAGGAGCGCACTGAGCTAGTGTTGCATGGCCGATTTGCGACAATCTGTAGCGCTACCGAAACCCTTTCCCGTATTCAATAAAATTTTCATGCTCGCACTTCGCCCCGCTTGCGGATAGTGAAAACTACGGCACAAGGATTGAGTCCCGCCCAGGTTTATTTGGTGGTCACGCCCGGTGTGTTGTTGCTCGATTTGGCGGCGATGGCCGAGCCACTGCGCATTGCAAATCGGCTCGCCCTCGAATTAGGCGCGGGGCACGCGCCTTTCGCGCTACAAATCGTTGCCCATGAAAAACGCACCGCAGCCTCACTGCCGATGGAAATCGCGGGCACGCTGCCGTTACCTAAAAAACTGGTAGGCTCAGTTGAAAATCCGGCGTGGGTGATGCTTTCAGGGGTTACCACGCAGCCTGTAAACGCCATCCCCGCAGCGCAATCTCGCAACGCCAATGCCGCCACCATTGCGTGGCTTAAAGCCACAGTCGCGCCCGCGCTACTTAGCGGCCACGCGAAGCTCCTCACTGCCTGCTCAGGCGCGCTCATCGCCGCGCAAGCGGATTTACTCGATGATCGGCAATGCACGACCCATCACGATCTTACCGCGACCTTGCGCGCGCAACATCCGCGCGCCCGTGTTCAAGAAAATCGCGTGTTTGTAATCGACGGCCCCGTGGCCACAAGCGCAGGTATAACCGCTGGCCTTGATCTCACGCTCGCTGCGATTGCGGGGCATTGCGGCCCATTGCTCGCCAGCGCGGTCGCCCGGGATATGGTGGTGTATTGGCGGCGCGCTGGCGCCGATCCGCAACACTCGCCGCTCCTGGCACACCGCAATCACCTCCATGCAGCAGTCCATCGCGCACAGGATGCGGTGCTCGCCAATCCGAGCGACGACTGGACGGTCGAAACGTTGGCCAAGCACGCTTACGTTTCGGCCCGACATCTACGCAGACTTTTTACCGATAACGCAGGCGTTGCGCCGTTGGCCTATGTACAAGGCGTGCGCGTTGCCCTCGCGCGCACGCTGATCGCGTCGGAAAAAATGAGTATGGAGCGGGCGGCCGCTCGCGTAGGATTTTCTAGCGCCCGCCAGCTCCGCGCGGCTTTGAAATCGGTGGGGGATGATTTGCCAAGGGAGGCAAAACCGTAGATCGATTCATACCTGCGGCGCAAAATAGGCTTTGTTTTCATCAAATCTTTTGATTTTTTACCTGTGTTACGTCAGCTGGGCGCGCCCAATTTCTGCTCCCGCTCGCGCAACTTAAAGCGCTGAATCTTGCCCGTCGCCGTTTTGGGCAATTCGGTAACGAACTGAATCGAGCGTGGATATTTGTAAGGGGCGAGCCGATCTTTTACGAACGCTTTGAGCTCCGCTTCAGTGGTGGTATTGCCCTCTTTGCACACAACGAACGCTTTGGTTTTCATCAGTCCTTGCTCATCTTCCACGCCGATTACCGCTGCCTCCAAAACAGCGCTGTGTTGAACAAGCGTGCTCTCCACTTCAAACGGCGAAACATAGATACCGGAGACTTTCAACATATCGTCACTTCGTCCGGAATAGGTGTACGTGCCATCGACATTTTTCACATATTTGTCTCCACTTTTTGTCCACGCGCCTTGAAACGTTTCGCGGGATTTTTCGCGATTGCTCCAATACATGAGTGCAGCGCTCGGGCCTTTGATGTACAAATCGCCCGGCTCACCATCGGGGATCTCTTCGCCCGCGTCTCCACGCAACGCAATTTCGTAGCCAGGCACGGGCCAGCCAGTCGTGCCGTAGCGCACTTTTCCTGGAAGATTCGATAAATAGATGTGGAGCATTTCCGTCGAGCCAATGCCGTCAATAATTTCCACGCCATAGTGCGCGGTAAATTTCTGGCCCAACTCCGCGGGCAGCGCTTCGCCTGCGCTAGAAGCCATCCGGAGCGCGAGCGCGCTTTTCGCGGGCAAATTGGGCGCGGCGAGAATGCCTGCGAATCCCGTGGGCGCGCCAAAAAACACAGTAGGTTTGGTATTGCCCACTCCGCCCGTCCAACGCTTGAACACCGCATCAGGCGTAGGTCGCTCGGCCATCAATATCGTAGTAGCACCTACGCTTAGCGGGAACGACAATCCGTTGCCTAGTCCATAGGCAAAAAACAATTTCGCTGCGGAAAAGCACACATCTTGTTCGGTGATTTTTAGAACGCCTTGGCCGTAAAGTTTCGCCGTCCAATATAAATTGGCGTGGGTGTGTACGGTGCCTTTGGGTCGTCCTGTGGAGCCGGAAGAGTAAAGCCAAAAAGCTGGGTCGTCTCCGTGGGTGCTGGCGTTCGGCTGTGGCGTTGCTTTTGCAATGAACGCTTCGAACTCATCAAATCCCGCAGGTAAAGCAGTGGTGGGGCGGGAGACGATTACGCGCCCCACTTCATGCCCGCCCTGTTCGAGTGCGGCTTGCAGCGTGGGTAAGAGCGCCGCCGATACCAGTACCGCGCGGGGCCGGGCATGCTGCAACATGTAAGCGTAGTCGTCCGCAGTGAGCAAGGTGTTTACCGCAACCGGCACGATTCCAGCGTGCAGTGCGCCTAAAAATGCCACTGGCCAATCGTTGCAGTCGTGCATCAGCAGAAATACCCGCTCTTCGCGCCGAACGCCTGATGCCGTAAGCGCAGCCGAACATTGCTCGACACGCTGGGCCAACGCGCGATAGCTAAGCACTCCCGCATCGTCAATAAACGCGAGCTTATCGCCGCGCTGTTGATTTGTTTCGATCAAAAATTGCGCGAAATTAAAGTGCGCGGGGAGCGCAGCGGCATGTTCCATTTTTTGTCCCTGATGAACAACCAAATCGTTATTAAAGCGCACTATAATGCAGGAATGGCAAAAACTCCACTGAAACCCAAAGCCACCCAGAAGCCGGCGCGCAAATCTACAGCTGCCACCGCGCCCGCCATGTCGAAAGAAGAAACGGGGTTTTTGCAAACCTTGGGCGAGCGGGTACGCGGGCTGCGCGCGCGGCGCGGTCTCACGCGCAAGGGCTTGTCCGCAGCGTCGCAGGTGTCGGAGCGGCACTTGGCTAATCTAGAGACCGGTGTAGGCAATGCCTCGATTCTCGTACTGCGGCAACTTGCGGACGCGCTAGACTTGCCATTGGCCGCGCTTTTGGGCGACACCACGACTTCATCGCCCGAGTGGCTCATGATCCGCGAAATTTTGCAAGGGCGCAATGAATACGAGCTGCGCACTGCGCGCGTAGCACTCGGCACCGCGCTTGGTCAAAGTGCGCCTG
>JANMDS010000138.1:0-20047 GCA_031376405.1 Betaproteobacteria bacterium | reverse complement strand
TGAGGATTATCGGAAAAAAATTAGGGCTGTTTTGGCCAGTGCGCCGCACACCAGTTTGCGACCGCTTGCCGTTGCGTTTCAGTGAAATGTAGACCCAACTTGCTGCGACGCCAGAGTACATCATCGGCGGTACGCGCCCATTCGCTTTCGTACAAATAGTGCATTTCCGCAGCAAATAGCGTTGGGGCAATTTCGTCGCCAAGTTCATTTTTTAAAAGCGCGTCAGCGCAACTGCCATACGCGCGTGCGAGTCGGTGAATAAGTTTCTGCGCGTGCGCGGGGTAGCGCCGCTGCAATTCATTAACGAGCCGGGTAAAGTCGGTATCGGGCCGCTGCGCCGGTCCAATGAGCGGGGTTAAATCGCCGCCTGGCAGCTTCGCATCGTGCGTCCAGGCGGCACGTTTTTGCGTGGCTGCCAAAGGGATGGCAAGCAAGTCTGCCGCTTCTTCCGCCAGCTTACGAAACGTGGTGAGCTTGCCACCCCATACGGTGAGCAGCGGGGCACGGTCAGTGTCGAGTTCAAGCAGGTAGTCGCGCGTGACGGCAGCGGCATTATCGGACTCATCGTCCAAAAGTGGGCGAACGCCGGCGTATGTCCACACCACGTCGTTCGGTGCAATAGGTTTATCAAAATAGCGGCTGGCTTGCTCGCACAAATAGGTGATTTCCGATGCATCTATTTTTGCTTCGCCAATGGCTCCGTTGTGCTCAACGTCGGTAGTGCCAATGAGGGTGAAATCGTTTTCGTAGGGAATGGCGAAGATGATGCGTTTGTCTTGATTTTGAAAAATGTAGGCATGGTCGTGCGCGAACATTTTTTTTACAACGATATGGCTACCTTTTACTAAGCGTAACGATTTCGGGCGCTCTACATGGGCATGCTCACGCAAAAATTGAGATGCCCACGGGCCCGCGGCGTTTACCAAGGCGCGGGCAACGACTTCTTGTTTCTCGCCTGCTGCGCTTTGCAGTGTCACGTTCCACGCATCCGCGCCGCGTCGCGCGTCCACGCAGCGCGTGCGCGTGAGGATGGTCGCGCCGCGCGCCGCTGCGTCCATCGCGTTTAATACCACCAGCCTTGCATCATCGACCCAACCATCCGAGTACACGAAGCCTTTTTTGAAGAGCGCCTTAAGTGGCGCGCCTGTTTCGTGGGTGCGCAAATCAATCGTTTGCGAGGCAGGCAACACTTCGCGTTTAGCCAAATGATCGTACAAAAAAAGCCCCGCGCGAATCATCCATACCGGGCGCATCGTCGGATCGTGCGGCATCACAAACCGCAGTGGCCACATGATGTGCGGCGCGCTCTTGAGCAACACCTCGCGCTCCGCCAGCGCCTTTCTCACCAACGAAAATTCGTAATACTCCAAATAGCGCAAGCCACCGTGAATGAGCTTAGTGCTGGAAGAAGAAGTGTGCTGCGCCAGATCATCCTTCTCGCAAAGAAGCACCCGATGCCCGCGCCCCGCTAAATCCCGCGCAATGCCTACGCCATTGATGCCGCCACCGACGACGAGTGCGTCGTAGGTGGAATTGGTGTGATCGGGTGTGCGCATGTTTGAATTTTGCACGATGCAAGCTTGGGTGCGCTTCATTTCGCAAATTACCTGCGGCGTAAAAATAAGCCTTTGTCAGACTTATCTCCCCAAAATACGTCCGGTTTTCACAGCCATTTCCTGCTATACGAACATCTACGTAATCCTCGCTTGACAAAACATAACTAATTAACTAAACTATTAGTTATGAACTTAGACCACATCAAAAAACTACCTGACTCTTGGACTGACTCGGCCACGCTTTTCACTGCGATTGGCGACGCCCATCGGCAGAAGATTTTGATGATGTTTGAGCCCGGTGAGGCCATTTCCCTAACGCAATTGGTGGCCGCGATGCCTCTCTCGCGCTCAGCTGTGACCCATCATTTAAAAATCCTGCGTGACGCGAAAGCACTCGACGCGTGGCGGGAGGGCAAGGAATTGATCTACGCGGTGAACAAAGCCCGTTTTACGCAGGTGTTGGGCGATACGCTTACGTATTTGGAAGACCACCCCGCGCGGGTGGCGTAGTTGTATCGGCAATATTTTTTCTCTCTTTTTTATCTTATCTAACCATCTAATTAGTTACATTGTTTTTAGGAGATTTTCATCATGTCAAACATAACCTTCATCAAAACCGCAGTACCCCGCAAAGACACCGGCGCTTGGATCATGCAAACCTGGCTTGCGTTTCTAACGGCGGTATCGATAAGCAGCTTCGGCATCGCGGCTACACCTGGCGATGTCTGGGTAAAAGGCTTTCTATTTATTGGATTGGCGTTCGTGCTCTCCGCTACGTTTACGCTTTCGAAAACGCTGCGAGACAACCAAGCCAAGCGTGTAGATACCTCGCAATGGATTATGCAAGTGTGGATCGCATTCATGCTCGCATCCGGGCTTTCACTTTTCGGGGTGATGAACGTGCCCGGTGAGGCGATTCACAAGGGCTTCGGTTTAATGTCCCTCGCGTTTTCAGTAACCGCGTCGTTTACGTTGGCGAAAACCTTGCGCGATAACCACGAAGCGGCGCAGTTTGCGGCGACAGATGTGAACCGCGATGGCGTCGTGACGCGGGACGAGGCGTTCAATACTCCTATCGCTGCTAGCTTTTCGCAATTGGATCGCGATGGCGATGGCGTGGTTTCTAAAGTTGAAGTTGTGCGATAGGGAGATACTGAAATGCCAATTTCATTACTCTTAACTTTACTAACCGCAATCGCACTCATCTACTTTGAGCGCCGAAAGCCAAGGAATGCGCTTGCGCCGGTTCAAGGTTGGTACGCAAGAGTTTTAACCATGATCGTCGTTGAAATTGGCCTACTACTTGCGTTTCGTGTCTTGCTGGTTCACGTGATGGAATTCGAAGGTATTTTCGATCTAAGCGATTTACACCCACTCGCGGGTGGTTTAGGCGCTTATGTAATAGGTACCCTCATCGTATACGCGTGGCACCGAGCACGTCATGAATTAAGTTGGCTATGGAACGTATTCCATCAACTGCACCACAGCCCGACTCGAATGGAGGCGCTTACAACGTTTTATCGCCACCCACTTGAAATCATTGCGAATGCGTTGCTTGGTGGACTGATCGTGTTTGGGTTGCTCGGTCTCGGGACGATAGAGGCAGCTGTTTACGCAACGATGATGGTTTCAGTTCAACTTTTTTACCACGCAAACATCAGCACGCCCTATTGGTTGGGCTACATTATCCAGCGTCCTGAGATGCACTGTATCCATCATCGCGAAGGTTATCACCGCAACAATTATGGTGATCTTGCGATATGGGATTTACTATTCGGCACCTGGGAAAACCCAACTGTCGCAGACAATCGATGTGGGTTTTCAGCGATGCGAGAACTAAAGATTCGCGATATGCTTTTTTGTCGTGACGTACACAAAAATCGCAACTCATGAACCGCCGCCATTTCCTTCTTACTACCACTGCGCTTCCGCTCGCCGGCTGCAAAGTCTCCTTCGAGCAAAGCATACGCAACCCGCAGGGCCAGATACGCAAACCTTTGGCAATCCGCTGCGCCTGCGTGCGGCGCTCGATGAAGGCGCACGCGTGGTGGTTGCGCACTGCGCTTCGCTCAGAGCGGATACGGATTTGGATCAAGGCGAAAACGGGGCCGAAGTCGATGCGTTCGGGCTCTTTGCGCGACTCATGGATGCGCCGCAGTATCAAGCCAACCTCTTTGCCGATCTCTCCGCCGTAGCACAAATGAACCGCATGGACACGCTACCGACTCTTTTGCGCCGTAGCGATTGGCACCCGCGATTGCTCAACGGCAGCGACTATCCGCTGCCCGGTGTGATGCCGCTCTATTCGCTCAACAAAATTGTGGATGCCAATATGCTTGATGCCGCGTATGTGCCGACGCTGCGTGTGCTGCGCGAACACAATCCGTTGTTGTTTGACTTTGTGTTGAAGCGCAGCTTGCGGTTGGGTGCGAGCGCGTTTTCTGCGCAGGTGTTTCACACCCGACGTTGGTTTGTGTGAGCTGGAAACAGTGCGTTTTTTTGGGAGATAAAGGGTAAACCGTGCCCTATTTGTGCCGCCGGTATTTACTATGAAAATCTCTCGAACCGCCCAGCAATGCAAAATCCACTCCATGAAAGTTCCAAAACGTCTGCAATCCCTCATCGAAGAAGGTTTAATCGATTCCGTCGTGCGCCAGCTCATGAGCGGCAAAGAAGCGATGGTGTTCGTCGTGCGCTGCGGGGATGAAACCCGCTGCGCAAAGGTTTACAAAGAAGCCACCAACCGCAGCTTTCGACAAGCGGTGGACTACACCGAAAATCGCAAAACCAAAAACACGCGTGACGCCCGCGCGATGGCCAAGGGCACAAAGTTTGGCAGGCAAGCGCAGGAAGAAGCCTGGCAAAGCGCCGAGGTGGATGCGCTTTATCGGCTCGCAGCTGCGGGCGTGCGCGTGCCCAAACCGTTTAATTTCCATGAAGGCGTATTGCTCATGGAGTTGGTGGTTGATGCGCAAGGTAACGCCGCGCCACGCTTAAACGATTGCGTTTTCACCGCTGCCGAAGCCCGCTTGCACCACGCTACGCTCATTGGCGAAGTGGTGCGCATGTTGGGCGCGGGCATCGTGCACGGCGATTTGTCGGAGTTCAATATTTTGTTTGACGGCACGGGCCCAGTGATTATCGATTTACCGCAAGCGGTGGACGCTGCAGGCAACAACCACGCCGGGCGCATGCTCCTGCGCGATGTGGACAACGTGCGCAATTTCTTCGGCCGGTTCGCCCCCGAGCTGCTCGCCACCGACTACGGATTGGAAATTTTGGAGCGCTACCAACGCGGCGTGCTCAGCGTAGATTCGCCCCTCACCGGCAAATACGTGCGCGAGGAGCGGGCGGTGGATTTAGCAGGCGTGATGGCGGATATTGAAGACGCGCGGCTGGAAGAGGCGGATCGATTGTTGCGGATGACGTAGCGCGGAATTTATTTGCCGCACGCAAAGTTAAAAAGAGACATTTTCTCAGGAGATAAGTTGGGAAAGTGGCTTGTTTTGCGCCGCAGGTTTTGAGTCAGAATGTGAACCCCAGTCCATCGGGCACAATTCACGAACTTACAAATCATAGGGCGAAAGGCGGATTGAATGAACAAATCGCTACTCCTTCTCGGTGCGATGACGCTCGGGACAATGGGATGGTGGGTCGGACGTAGCATGCCCTCAAGCGAGACGGCTGGAAATACGTCAACGGTCGCCTTGAGAGCAAGTACTCCACCTAATGATGAACAGGCGGAGTTGCCCATAAGCGCTGTGTTGCGCGTGAGCCCAAAGGCGGCGACTACAAACAGTGCAGGCTTAGCAAGAGCGAATGCCGCCACCGCGCAAACGAGCACGCGCACACATCTGAGCACCATGCAGCGAGCGTTTATGGAAGGGCGGGACTTGCCCGGGCTCTTCGCGCAGGCCGTGCAATTGGGTGAGGCGCCTGAAGCGATTGCAATTCGGCTTGCACTGTTGGAGCGCTGCGCGACGATTACCGATCGGGCAGCACTTGCGAAGCCAGAGAAATCGAAGGAGGAACGTCGCGCAACTTTTGTGGCCGGGCTCTCGCCGACGAACCCGGAAACACCGGCACGCATCGCAGCCTATGACGCGCTTGCGGTGGATTCTTGCCAGGGATTGCGGGATACGAAAACAAACAAGGCGGAAATTGCCGAGCTGCGAGCCAAGGCAGAGGCGACGGGTGACGCTGTTTCCACGATCCGCAAGATTGATTGCGAATCTCTAAAGACGCGCGACCAGAGTAAGCCAGAGTTGCGGGCACAAGCCATTACGGAGGAGCAATTTGCCGCAGTGAAAAAAGTGATCGCCAGCAAGAATCCTGATGCCTTACGGCCAGCGATCGGTTTTTTGAACAACACATTTCGCAACGCCGCGATTCATCTAGGGCCCGAGCAAGAGAAGTTGGATTCACGCGTCGCGTTTGTGTTGGCGGATATTTTGAAATGCCAATACGGTGGAAATTGTGAACGCAATTTGCAACAGGCTTGCGCCTACCAGGGCAAGTGTTCGATCAGTAACTATTCAGATTTTTTGGGCTTCTATGAACTCTCCCCATATGCAGCGCAAAAAGCCGAAGCGTACCGCCAGCAATTTACCCAGATGATTGAGTCGGGAGACTTTTCTCAGCTCACCCTCAAAATGGGCGAGCAAGATTTGCGATCTATCACTTCGGGTTCGTATTTTTCGTGTGAGTAAATGTTCCTCTGGTGCAAAACAAGAATTTCAACGGAGATAAATCCGAAAACAAGCCTGTTTCGCGCCGCAGGTTTTGATCCCAAAAGAGCGTACACAGAGGATCACACGCATAAAATGCAGCCACTATGGAAATCTCCTCCCTCACCACGTCTGTTTTACTGTTGAGCTTTGCGCTCGCCTTCATCTTCGGCGCGGCGGCGCAGGCTTCTAATTTCTGCACGATGGGGGCGGTGGCGGATGTGACGAACTTTGGCGATTGGACGCGGGCGCGGTTGGTGCTCACAGCCATTGCAGTGGCTATTTTGGGCACGGGTGCGCTCATTTTTTTGGGCGACGTCGATCTGACCAAATCGATCTATGCGTCCCCTAAATTGCTCTGGCTTTCGCACATTGTGGGCGGGCTCTTTTTTGGCTTCGGGATGACGATTGCCTCCGGCTGCGGCAGCAAAACATTGTTGCGAGTGGGAGGCGGGAGCTTGAAAGCTGTGGTGACTTTGGTTGTTATGGCAATTGCATCTTATATGACTTTAAAAGGGCTTTTTGCTATATTCCGTGTAAATATTCTCGATAAAGCGACACTTTCTCTGCCCGCTGCGCAACTGTTGCCCAGCCTTTTTGGGCTCGGGAAAGCGGCGGCTTTTGGGCTGGCGGCGTTAATTGCAGGCGCGGTGATGGCGTTTGTGTTGGCGAATAAGGATTTTCGGGGTCAGCCCAAATTACTTTTAGCCGGCGCCGTTATTGGGCTCACCGTAGTCGGCGGCTGGTGGACGACGGCCAAATTTGGCTTTTTGGCCGAACACCCCGACACACTGCAAGCGGCTTATTTGGCCACCAACAGCAACCGGCCCGAATCGTTCAGTTTCACCGCGCCAGTTGCGTACGGGCTGGAATTGCTGCTGCTTTGGAGCGATAAATCCACGGTGCTGACCTTCGGCATCGCGGCGGTGTTGGGCATGGTGGCCGGCGGCGCGGTGGTGGCGCTGGCAACTAAAACGTTCCGCTGGGAGAGCTTTGCCAACGCGGAGGATATGGCAAACCACCTGGTTGGCGGCGTGATGATGGGCTTTGGCGGGGTGACGGCTTTGGGCTGCACGATTGGGCAAGGTGCAAGCGGACTATCCGTTTTGTCGGTCGGTGCATTCATCACCGTGCTTGCCATTGTCATAGGCTCGACGCTGGCATTGCGCTACCAGATGTTCCGAATCGACAAAATGTCATAGCAATATCCCCCGAAAAGGGGATATCCTTTGTCTGTGGTTTGGAGTATTCTCTAAACACGGACGATAAAAGTTGGGGAACTATCATGATTAAGGCACTAATTGCAATTTTGGGCGTAGCGATTTTGAGTGGCTGCGCTACCCACGCTACGATGCGCGACGGCGACGGCAAAGAAGTGATGTTGGCTGGGCACGACCCAGTGGCGTACTTCAAGGTAGGCGGCGCGCTGCGCGGCACTTCCGAGCTGCAGGTTACGCACGAAGGGAAAACATACTATTTCGCAACGGCTGCGCATCAACGCGCTTTCATGCTCGACCCAGCAAACTTTGAACCGCAGTTTGCAGGCTATTGCAGCAACGGCGTGCCGTTCGGCTTCAAAACATTCGCCGATCCTCGCGAATACGAAATTAAAGAAGGTCGCCTGTATGTGTTTGCGGACCAAATGGAGCGCCAGCTCTGGTCGCTCGACCCAACGTTCAGCATCTTGAAAGGCGAGGAAGTTTGGCGCAGTATTGCCCGTACGCCTGAGTTTGTGGCTAACGTGCGCGCAACGGTGTTTAAGCCTTCGTGGAGCCGCGATCAGCGCACGATGGTGGCCGAGTGGAACTATCGCAACCCAACCGTTACCTTGGCCGCCAAGCCCACGACCACCGCGTTTACCCGCTATGCGTTGGGTGGCCGCCAGTTGCGTGATGATGTTGCCCGCAGCGCAACTGCCGCACCGCTCTTAGCCGACCCGCTTGCAGAGCCAATTAAGTAACTTACCTGCGGCGCAAAATAGCGCTGTTTTGCGATTTATCTCCTGAAAAAACGGCACTTTTGAGTGCTGTTTTTTATGGGTGATCACTAAATTGCAGGAAATATAGCTGTCCGCTTTCGGCTACTGGTTGCTTCGTTTTGCCCAATAATACGAAGCATGGAAGACGTACCCGCCCTCTCGCTCGATGCCGCGTATAGCGCGCTCAAATCTCACGATGCGCGCTTCGACGGCAAATTTTTTATAGGCGTGCGTACCACCGGAATTTATTGCCGCCCGATTTGCCGAGTCCGCGCACCACGCAAAGAAAACTGCACTGTGTTCATGCGCGCAGCGCAGGCAGAGCAAGCGGGGTATCGTCCTTGCTTGAAATGCAGGCCAGAGCTTGCGCCGCAACGCTCGCTAGCCGTGCTGAACGCGGTAATGGCAAGCGCCGCAGCCAAACGTTTTGAGCGCGTGGAGCGCACGAGCGTTACCCAGGTGGCAGCAAGCTTGGGCGTGAGCCCGCGCCACTTGCGGCGCATTTTCGAAGCCAGCTACGGCGTAGCGCCACTGGCCTACGCGCTCACCCACCGCATGCTGCTGGCCAAGCGATTGCTCACGGACTCCAACCGCTCGGTGGCGTACGTCGCTAGCGCGGCGGGCTTTGGTAGCGTTCGGCAATTGAACGCAGCGTTCGCCACGCACTACCGTTTTCCACCGAGTGCGCTGCGCAAGCGCGGCACGTCCGCCACCGCGCACGGTGCCAACGACGTTACGATTAACGTGCGCAAGCCCTACGCTTTCGCTGCGATGTTCGCGTTTTTTGGCAAACGTGCGTTACTCGGTGTAGAGGCATGTTCACCCGATGCGTTGGTCTACATGCGCACGCTCGCGCTCGAGTATGCAGGCGCGCGAATCGCAGGCTGGGTTCGCGTGTCCAAACGCTCCGCCGCGCGCCACCTCACGCTCACCGTAAGCGATAGCCTTTGGCCTGCAATCGGTGTGCTGTTGCCGCTGGTGGAGCGCACGTTCGATGTGCATGCCGATAGCGAAGCCATCGATGTGCGATTGGGCGCTTTGGTAAGCGTGCCGGGGCTGCGCGTGCCTGGCGCGTTCGACCCGTTTGAGCTCGTGGTGCGGGCGGTGCTCGGGCAACAAGTTACCGTTTCTGCGGCCAACCAAATTGCGGCGCGCTTGGTGGCGCAATTTGGTGAGCCGATTGCAACGCCCTTTGCGGAACTCAACCGGCTCTTCCCCACGCCCGCACGGATTGCGCGCTTAAGCGTAACCGAGCTGGCCGAGTGCCGCATCATCCGCACCCGCGCACAAACGATCATCACGCTTGCGCAGCAGTGTGCGAGCGGCGCGCTCGATTTGTCGGGCGCAGAAAATGTGGACACAACGGTCGCTTCGTTACGCGCCATCAAAGGCATCGGCCCGTGGACGGCGCAGTACATCGCCATGCGTGCCTTGCGTGCGCCCGATGCATTGCCCGTGGGCGATGTGGCGCTCTACAAAGCAGCTTGCGTGAAAACAGATGCCCAACTCATCGCGCACCTCGCCCCCGCGCAGCCGTGGCGCGCCTATGCCGTGATTAACCTTTGGAACGCTTTATCACTATGAACACACGCTCTTGGCAATCCCCACTAGGCCCGATGTGGCTTGCCTCTAAAAACAACGCGCTCGTAGGTGCGTGGTTCGAAGCGCAAAAACATTTTCCGAAAACGTTGGTGCTTAAAGAAGTGAACGTCAGCGATGCCGTGCTCACCGAAACGGTGGCGCAATTGAAAGGCTATTTCGATGCGAAGTTAAAAGTATTTTCGCTTCCGCTCGCACCCGAGGGCACCGGATTTCAAACCCGCGTGTGGAATGAAATTTCCACGATACGATTCGGTGAAACCAAAACCTACAGCGAACTCGCCCGCGTCGCGAGCAGCGCAAACGCCTCACGCGCAGCGGGCGCGGCCACGGGGCGCAACCCCATTTCCATCATCATCCCCTGCCACCGCGTGATTGCGAGCAATGGCGCAATGACCGGCTACGCCGGAGGGCTTGATCGCAAGCAAGCCTTGCTTGCGCTTGAAAAGCGCGGCTAAGTGCGGCAACAAGATTCGCTGGATTGTTTTTGAGCGGACGCATTTTGATTGGCGCAATCGGTGCGACACGCACGCGCTGCGTCACAATTTCCTGACAATAACTGCGGCGCAAAATAGGCATGTTTGGGGCGATATCTCCCAAAAACTCTGTTGTTTTATGGAAAGATCATCCCATAAAAATTGCGTGATAATGGTCTTACTTCTTTTCGCCGTTTGTGCACCCGCTTCCTTTCCAAAAGGCGAAGAAGGTGGAGCGGACGCTTGCAATTTCAATGCTCACACTTCTACGCACCATTACGCTAACGCAAGGACTCTTCCTCGCGAGCGTATTGTGGTTCCACCACGGACACCACGCGGCGAACCGTTGGCTCGCTGGTGCGATGATTGCGTTTTCACTTTGTACATTGAGCGATGTACTGTATGTTTCGGGTGCAATTTCACACGCGCCCCATCTGGCCTACGCGTTTGATTGGACGATTTTTTTAATCGGACCCTTCCTGTACTGGTACACGGTTTCTGCAATGGGGGATCACCACGTTTCGTGGCGACGGCGTGCACTGCATCTGATCCCAGCGTTGCTGGCACTCGCGTTCTGTATTCCCATTTTTCAATGGTCATCCGCGGATAAGTTGAATGCAATCCAGCGCGATCTCGCAGCGTCGAGCGAGATTGATCCGCTATTGGTTGCCGCTTCGCTACATGTTTTACTTTACATGTGGGCTTGTTATAGGCAATCACGGCGTTTCAGCGCGTGGCTTAGAAACCACTATTCCAATCTTGACTCGATGAAATCGAAGTGGCTCTTTACACTCATCGTTGCGAATCTCGTTGTGTGGGGTTGTTGGTTTCTGGCAGTGGTGTCGGGTGCGCGCTATGCGTGGGTGGAGTCGATTGCAAGCTCAATTGCGGTGTATGGTTTGGGTTATGCAGGGTTTCACTACGGTGCCGTTTTCAGACAAAAAGGTACTGAAGCCGCCATAGAAACAAGCCTCATCAACACCGGCGCATTAGAAAATACTTCTCTAGCCCAATCCCAGCCACAAACGCAGCCACAAACGCAGCCACAAACGACGGTTTCAGGGGAGATCGGTATTGAAAAGTACGCTAAATCAGCCCTTCGCGCTGAGCAAATTACTGACTATCAAAATCGGATTGCAGCGTGTATGGACATTGAAAAGCCGTACTTAGAGCCCAATTTGACGCTGCGCAGTTTGGCCGATCAGATGAATATTTCCGCGCACCACGTGTCCCAAGTGCTCAGCACAAATATGGATACGTCATTCTATGACTATGTTAATCGCCGGCGTATCAACGAAGTTAAACGCTGCCTGAATGATCCGACTTACAACCAGCAGACAATCCTGGACATTGCATTGGCTTCTGGATTTAGCTCGAAAGCCACGTTTAACAGTGTTTTCAAGAAAACCGTTGGCGTGACCCCATCGCAGTATCGGTCTAGTGCGTCCGCGCGAGCAGAAAACTAATCGTAATGGTTCAAACCGTTTGGATTGGACGATACCCTCCATCCAAATCGCTACGCTCATTCGTTGAGTTATTTCAATTTCAATTTCAACGAACGAGGCTTTTATGCGTACTACATTTTTTCTTAAATTTTTTACCGCCATTGGCTTAACAATGCTTACCGTTGCCTGCGGGGGCAGTCAATCGGTGGATGCAACACCCACGCTCGAATCGAAAGTCCGCACGCTATGGACTCAACAAAACGTGCCCGGCATTGCGGTGGCGGTGATTAGCGCCGATGCGATTCAAACGAGTGTAATGGGCGTACGCAAAGTGGGCGCTGCGGCGGCTGCTACCAGTAGCGATTACTTTCACCTCGGTTCCAATAGCAAAGCACTAACGGCCACGCTCGCGGGTGCACTGATTGAAGCCAACTCAAGCGGCTCGCTCCGTTGGGATACCACGCTCGCACAAGGGTTCCCCGAACTCGCTACAGCGATGCTTTCTGAGTACCGGACAGTCACGCTTGCGCAACTGCTCGCACATCGCGGCGGCATTCAACCGCTCACTGATGCCGCTGAGTTGGCTAGGCTACCTGCCTTGCCGTCTAATCCGGTCTCGGCGCGGCTTGATCTCACCAAATGGTTGCTTGCACAACCGGGGGCGCGCTCAAGTTCCGGTTCGACTTATTCAAACGGTGGCTATGTTGTGGCGGCCGCGCTACTGGAGCGCGTAACAGGACGATCGTTCGACGAACTATTAACGCAGTACGTGTTTCAGCCACTCAAAATCACGCCTAAAGTGGGCTGGCCAGCGGCGGGGCTCGCTGCCCAACCATGGGGTCACGAAGCTAGTGGTGCGAGTTGGGTTGCTAACGATCCTGACGCGATCCAGAATCAATTCCCCGCGCTGTTCGCCCCTGCTGGCAATATCAGTCTTAACCTAAACGACTACGCGCTCTTTATCCAATCCCAATTGCGAGGACTTCGCGGCAGCAACGGTCTGGTCGCGCCGCAGACGATGCAATACCTTCACACCTCGAATGGGGATTACGCGCTGGGGTGGGTGGTGCGCGATGTGGATGGCGTGAAAACCAGCGCACACGATGGCACCGCAGGTACGTTTTACGCGCTCGCAACGATTCAGCATAGCAAAGACAAAGCAGTCGTAGTGCTCACGAACGCGTATAGCCAAACCTGGGCCAATGCGGTGAACTTATTTGCATTGGATGTATTGAGGAGCCCATAGAGCCACATAAAACCTGCGGCGTAAAACAGGCCTGTTTTGCGCAATATCTCCCCAAATTTGGCCTTGGCGCAGCGGGTGTCGTCGAGCATTGTTTCTATAATTCGCTCACTTTCTCATAACGCAAGGCACATCATGTCAGGTGGCGGATTTCACGTACACGGCCCTCACGATCACGAGCTGGAGCATGCGGCGCAAGGTCATGGCGACAAAAAAACCGGCATGATCGCGGTAATTACCGCCATTATCGCCACCATCGGGGCGATGTTTTCGTACATGGGCGGGGCAACGATGGCCAACTCCGGTTTGTACAAAAACAATGCGGCGATCAAAAAAACCGAAGCCTCCAACCAATGGAATTACTATCAATCTAAAAGCAGTAAACAAAACTTGAGCGAGCTGGCCATTGAAATTGCGCCCGACACCCGCAAAAAGTTTTACGAAGAGGAAATCGCGCGCTACAAAAAAGAAAAAGGCGAGATCAAAAAGGATGCGGAAAAACTTGAAGCTGAATCGAAAGATTGGGATACCAAGAGCGATCAACAATTGCACCAACATCACCGCTGGGCGCAAGCGACCACTGCACTTCAAATCGCCATTGCGTTGGCCGCCATTGCGCTGCTTACTAAGCGCAAGTGGTTGGAATACGGCGTGTTCGTCGTCGCGGCGATTGGCTGCGTCGTCGGCGCCTTAGCAATGCTGCACGTCTAATGCTCACCTACGCCCACGTAGAGCGCGCTGCCCAACGCTTGCACGGCGTGGCCCATCGCACGCCGGTGGCCACATCGCGCACACTTAACGCGCTGCTCGGCTGCGAAGTATTCATTAAATGTGAAAACTTGCAGAGGATGGGCGCGTTCAAGTTCCGCGGTGCGTATAACGCGATTAGCGCCTTGACTGAAGCGGAGCGGGCGCGCGGCATTTGTGCGTTCTCCTCGGGTAATCATGCCCAAGCGGTGGCTTTGGCTTCGAAGTTGCACGGTACAAATGCGGTGATCGTAATGCCTGCCGATACGCCTCAATTAAAGTTAGATGCCACGCGCGGCTACGGCGCAGAAGTGATCACCTACAACCGCTATACAGAGGATCGCGAAGCGATTACGCTGGCCTTGCAAGCCGAGCGCGGGATGATGTTAATTCCGCCTTACGATCACTACGATGTGATGGCCGGGCAGGGCACACTTGCTAAAGAGTTAGTCGAAGACGTGGGCACGCTCGATGCCTTCATCGGCTGTACGTCCGGCGGCGGTTTAATCGCCGGTTGCGCGACGGCGGTTCACCATTTGCTGCCTGCTGCAAAAATTTACGGCTCCGAGCCAGAGGCGGGAAACGATACGTTGTTGTCGTTGCGCGCAGGTGAGCGCATCACCAATATGCCCGTGCCGAACACCATTTGCGATGGCCAGCAAACACCCGCGCCGGGAAAGCTTACATTTGAAGTAAACAAACGCTTGTTAACCGATGTGTTGCTGACCTCAGATGCCACCGTAGTGGAAGCGATGAAGTTTTTGTTCGAGCGCATGAAGCTCGTGGCCGAGCCCAGCGGTGCGAACGCCCTTGCCGCACTCATGACAAACAAGGCATTGTTTCGCGGTCAGCGTGTGGGCATTACGCTGTCGGGGGGCAATATTGGCTTGGTAAGGTTCATCGAACTCGTATCTAAGTAGATTAAAAAATCGGCAATTTTTCGCGAGAAATAATCTTCGAAAATGGCTGTTTTCACGTCGCAGGTTTTGATGGTTTTTGTAGCTAATTTTGGTCAATTGTTTCCAAGCCGCGACAAACTCTAACTTTTGGTGGAGACGCATAACTTGACAGGTTGCGCGTTTATCGTGCGTATCAAAAAATAGCAACCCATGTAAATCAATAACTTACGCAACGTGGCGCGATCTATGCATATCGTTAAGCTCCTTTCATCAACAGAAAATGGAGATAGCGATGAAATTTTTTCAACTTTCGGCCGCAGTATTGGCCTTGTCAGCGGTATGCGCGCCCACGCACGCCGCCATTACCATCGGCACTTGGGGCAATTGGCAAAACGCAGCGCCGGGCACAGCCAATTGTCTCAACTACAGCCCGAGCACGGCAACCACCCCTGGAGCCACGGACTCTGTGAACTGGGGTGATAGCGCTTTTGTGAGCGGCACTTGCGAACCGCAAAGCGGATACGACTTTACTGGCATTGGCACCACCAACTACGTGCCTTCTGGCGTATTGGATATTGGTGATTTCGTCCACCGGAATCAACCTGTTTTCGGACCTTCCATTACCGGGGTCGAACTTAATCTAGCGATTAGGCTCGACGATGGCGGTGGCCCGCAAACCGTGGCCACCGTAATCAACTTCACGCACGATGAAACGGACAACGGCGCAAACCCCTGCCCGTATTCGCCCAACAACGCCAACGGTTGTAGTGATCGGGTCTCGTTCCCAGTCTCCTTCAGCACGCCGGTCATTCTCAACGGCACGTCGTATGCGCTGCAAGTGCTCGGGTTCTCGATTGATGGAGGTAACACCTTCATCAACGATTTCGTCACACTCGAAGGCGCGAACAACCGCGCGGACATCTATGCCCGCCTCGTTGTAGCCGCTGGCGATTGCCCGCCGGATTGTGGTACTGTGCCCATCCCTGCGCCGTTGGGCTTGCTAGCCTTAGGCGGTGGCTTGGTAGCACTGCATCGCAAGCATGGTGTGAAGTTACAAGCTAAATAGCGTGAGGTATCAATCGTTGCCTCGGCTTCTACCGCGGTGACGATGCAGTCGTAGTCATGTTGCAACGTGCGGCGCGTAAAACCTGCGGCGTAAAAACAGCATTTCCTGTGCGATATCTTCCAGGAAACGCTGTTTTTACGCCGCAGGTTTTTATACAAACGCGATGCGTAGAAGAAGTTACGCCACGAGTTTGAGCACGCGCAATTGCGTGGCTAATTCGGCTACAGACCCCCATGGCAAGATGGGTGAATTTTTACGCTCATCGGGCGGGTTTTTTTCCAGCGTATCGGACCAACCGCCGCAGCCCGTTAGCGGCAGCAGCGGGCGTTTGTGTAGCCACGCCAAACACACTTCCGAAATCGTCCCCGCGCGCCCACCAATCACGATACAGGCGTGCCCGGCCAGCGCCATCATCAAGTTACGGGCATCGCCCATGCCGCACGGGATCAGCACCGTACACGGCCAATTTTCCGTGTGAATATCGTCCGATGGAATGATACTCAACACCTGCCCGCCCGCAGCCAGCGCGCGCTCAGCGGCGTAGCGCGTAGCCGGGCTACCACAACCGCTCACCACTGTAATTCTTTCTTTTGCAAGAAATTCACCGGCCTCGCCTGCGAGATCGTAGGCGCGCGAGCCGGGCTCGGCGCTGCCGAGGATGGCGATTTGGGGGCGGCGTTGTGGGCTCATCGGATGGATACTTTCTAGGGTTGGCTTGGGCACGTTATTTCGAAATCATACCAACGCAGAGACCTTTGCACGACTGAGCGAACGGTCGTCAGGCTAGGCAAAAATTGGAAAAAATCCGCAGCATACGTGGGTATGTGAGGAATTTTTCCGATTTTTAACGACGCATCACGACCGTGCAGCGAGTTGTGCAGAGGTCTCGCACGTAAACGCAGGTATAAATGTTTTAACGTACCTGATTGCACTGAGCGAACCGTGATTGCGAATATGCCTTTCTCAAAACTATTGCACAGTGTTTTCTGGATGCTTTTGCTCATCGGCGCAGCACACGCGCAAACGCCGTCTCCATTGTCGGCAGTAGAACGCGCGATCTCGCATAACGTCACCGTCAAGGGCTCACCGGCGGAGATCTACCAGTTGTTTACTACAAAAGAAGGTGTAACGAGCTTTTTTGCCCCCGATGCCGTGGTGGAGCCGCGCGTAGACGGGCTGTTTGAAATGCACATCAACCCATACGCCCCTGCGGGCGAAAAAGGCGGCGATGGCATGCGCTTTTTAGCGCTTCAAGAAAATAAAATGCTCACGTTTACCTGGAACGCACCGCCCTCGTTGCCGGAAGCGCGTAAGCAGCGGACGGTGGTGATCCTACGTTTCATCGAAAAATCTTCTACCGAAACCGAAGTGCGCCTCCACCACACCGGCTGGGGCGATGGCGGGGAATGGGACAAAACGTTTGAGTATCTCTCACGCGCCTGGCCTGCGGTATTGGGAAACCTAAAAAAGAGAGCGGAAACCGGCCCCATCGATTGGAAGCCGTGGTTGGAGCAGCTGCGGCCGCGTCCGAAGCCTGAAGGGGGCGTTAGTAAGTAGCTCACGGAAGCGCAGCGCGCCCGAGCATTTGTAACGGAAGGGATGACGCGCAAGCGCGAAGTGGTCAAAGTCCCGGGCGCGGCGTTGCCTTCCCCAGGGCTACGCTGGCTGCGCTTCCTTAGATTTTTCGCGCCGATACAACCACGAGAGCGCAACGGATGCGTCTAACACAAAGAGCGCCACGTTTATCGTCGCCCTTGAGAAATCCAATCGGCAGTATCGGCATCTTTCACCCCGCGCACGGGGTTAAGCGCCTGCATCCTCGCCACGGCCGTCGCAGCGTCGCGCCGTGAAGCGAGCGCAGTCGGTACAAGATCCGCAATCGCCCGCCCACGCAACGTAATCGTAAAGCGCCGCCCACGTTCAACTTCGCGTAACAGTTCGGGTAGCTTGGTTTTTGCGTCGTAAGAGCCGATTTCGGAGAACATAGCAGTCTTTTAATCAACTAGATTATCAACTAGTATAAATCGAAGATTGCAGACTATCGTTAGGCATCAATTTGTTCAAATTTTGCTTTTGAAAATGTCTCACGAAGTCGATGTGATGCAGCTGCAATCTCTTGAAGCTGAGGGTCGTCTTGATCTAGGGCACCATGATGCCCGTCTTCGAAGTGTTTGAGCGTCGCTTTTCTTTTGAAATCGTTGACAAAGCGCGTCAGGTTTGCAGAAGTTGTGACGGAGCGACTGAGTGCCCCAATGTTTGTTACACGCTGAGTCAAATCTTGAAGGGAAACGTTTATCGTTCTCTCTTGTTTGATACTGCGTTCACCCTCGTGATATCTAAAGATCACTTTAGAAAGTCGATCCAGATCGTGAGATAAGCAATCGAGCTCTTGAACTATCATCGAACGCTTTGTATTCTGCCTCTCGCGATCAACAGTGAATTTATTCGCGACAAACCACCCAACAACAACTACTAACGAGGGGCCTGCAGCTTTAACAAGATCTAGAGACCAATTACTTTCCGCCACGGCTACTCCTGTCGCTTGCAGCTTTGATGTAGTCGATTATTTCTTCCCGCAAGACTGTATTCTCAGTTTCAAGCTTAAATAGCTCTAGCACTCTTACGGCAGTCAATCCTGTTTCTCGGACGAGCCCACCAAACGCCTCTTCGAGAAACGACGATCCGTAGCCTATAGTGCCATCGAGTTGGATAGTGGTTTCGTTTCCGCCGATCGCTGCAGGCACAAGGAATTTTTTACGAAATTCTTCCCCACTAGTCGTGCCGTTTTCTTGGTAGCGCCCACTCGGAAATTCAGTGAAATCTTTAGCAATGTTTACTATACGCACTCTAGTTCCCCTCAATTGGGAGTATCCATCCAATGATAGTGCCAGAAACGTAAAAATCAAGACTAACCGCACTGTATTCTGGTGATGCACTTGCCTCGTTGAATTTGTAACGGACAGAGCCACAATTGCTGTAAATAAACATTTCGCCCCTTTTGTGCTCCGTTAGGACCCGCAATGCATCGCGAGAGCCCTTACCCCGCTCTGCTTGCCCAGTACTGGTTCGGCCATACTCCATTGCTAAAAGAATTGCCTGACTATCTGCTGAAAGCTTAGAGGTGAACAGTGCCGACAGACTTCCAATGATGTGCTCCGGAATGGTTTTCGGTACAGATTCTGAATATCCGCATCCCGAGTCGCAAACGGCAATCGTCAATAAACCATCTTTGATTTGAGTGAACATAGTCCATCTTGATCCCTGAAGCCTAACGAAACCATCTTTACGTGGAAACTTATATGCATGATCTACTGAGTTCGTGACGGCCTCACTTACCCCTTTCCAGATACCACTCTGTACAACTTTCTGAGTCGCCGTTTGGTTTACCGTTGCCGCAACATACTTGACCATTGGCCCAAGCGCCGAACCCGACTGATCAAAACCACGCGTAGCTTTCCAAAAAACCACATCGGGGCGCTCCGGCACGACATCCGATGAGTCTCCAGTAAGGTTGTGTAGTCCGATCTGCTTGAGAACTTCTCTGGGGCGTCGCCTTACCGGATCGATAATCGTAATGGGCTTGGATATGCTCGCGCAACTGATGAATCGCTCGACTTCTGAAAAAAGAAGAATGCACGCCTCGACGTGGATCATCTCTGTCTTTTTAAAATCGATCTTTGCGGCGACGCCGCGTCGTAAGACGCATTTCTCGATTTCAAACAATAAAGATGAAATCTCTTTCCCACTCCTCGTCAAACTAAAGTGAGTTGGCATGAAAAATGTAGATGTTTTTCTATTTAGCGTTTGAGTCGATCGGCCCGATGAAGCAGCTCGTATTAGCTTTGCTTTTTCTTTGCTTCTAAGTCGGCGAAGAAAGCGCTTCCGAGAAGATCGTCGTTTTGAGGCACTGGGTCTGTTGTTTGTTTTCAAAGCTAAAGTTTGTGAAAAATTCTGAAAGAAAGCATAACAACGCAACGGACCATAAATCGTCGCTTGCCAAGACCACACCGTTACGTCCCCTGCTCCGTCTCGTTTTCTGCGACTCGAAGCCGCGCAAGACAAGGTTCTGTTTCGACCACAAACCCGCGTAAGGCGCAATCCTATTGCGCCCACGTTCGCAAAATCGGCGTAGTCGATGGGGACTATTTAGTCACGAAAACAATGCAATAGGATTGCACCCTCCGGGTTTTACGCAAACCCTACCGCAACCTGCCCCCACTCAACCCCGCATTACTAGCCTGCGCCTGCCCACGCTCCAAATACGCGTCCATCACGCCCAGCGGGTTTTTCATGAGCCTTGGCTTCCAGTCG
>JANMDS010000092.1:0-2069 GCA_031376405.1 Betaproteobacteria bacterium | reverse complement strand
GACCAAAACTGCGCCGCAGGTATTCATCGGCTTCTTTTGGAAACGCACTGGTGTAGGCGGCGAATTTTTTGTTCCAATCGCTTTCTAAAATCCCGCCGCATTCTTTCGCGTTAAAGCCTGTGTAAACCTCAGCTGGCATTTCGAACGGGGGCAGCTTCCACCCCAGCGTTTCGCGCACGGCGGCGATTTCTTTATCGCCCAGAGCCGCGCCGTGTACATCGTGCGTGCCTTGCTTGTTCGGCGAGCCTTTGCCGATGACGGTTTTGCAGCAAATGAGCGTGGGCTTGTCCGAAGCGTGGGCGAGCTTAATCGCAGCGTCTACCCCGTCTACGTTATGGCCGTCTACGTTGCGCACTACATGCCAGCCATAGGCTTCGAAGCGCTTGGGCGTGTCGTCGGCAAACCAGGCGCCTACGTGGCCGTCAATCGAGATATCGTTGTCGTCGTAGAACGCGACTAACTTATTTAATTTCCACACGCCCGCGAGCGAACACACTTCGTGCGAAATGCCTTCCATCAAGCAGCCGTCGCCTAAAAAAGCGTAGGTGTGGTGGTTCACGATTTCGTGGCCGGGCTTATTGAATTCCATCGCTAGCAATTTCTCAGCGAGCGCCATGCCCACGCAGTTGGCAATGCCTTGGCCGAGTGGGCCGGTGGTGGTCTCGACGCCGGGGGTGACGTCCACTTCCGGGTGCCCCGCCGTTTTGCTATGGAGTTGGCGGAAATTTTTGATCTCCTCCATCGGCAAGTCGTAGCCCGAAAAATGCAGCAGCGAATAATGCAGCATCGAGCCGTGGCCATTGCTCAAAACAAAGCGGTCGCGGTCTGGCCATTTTGGGTTGGCTGGGTTATGCCGCAAATGCCGCGTCCAAAGCGCCACCGCGATTTCGGCCATGCCCATGGGCATACCCGGGTGGCCAGATTTGGCTTTTTCAACAGCGTCCATCGAGAGGACACGAATGGCATTGGCTAAGAGCGAAGTGGACGGAGTGGACATGATGACAGGCGCGCTTTTTTTTGTATGGCGGAAACCGCGATTATTGCCGATTGATGGGCTTTTGTTGCGACGCAGCATGTTCGAATGAATTTGCCAACTTATGCAAAAAGTTATTTGCCCGATAAATATTTACTATATTTGTCTTGAACAAATAAGATTACACTACGGACTCAAAATTAACGGTTGTTCTAATTATTCTGATCAAGGAGATGTTTATGATTCGTCGCACCGCACTGCTTCTCGCCGCCTCTGCGGCTTCGTTGTTCCTCGCTGGCTGCGCCACGCAAATGAGCGCACCGGCCAAGCGCGTATATTTTGTCGAACCCGCTGACGGCGCGGTAGTAACGAGCCCGTTTAAAGTGAAGTTTGGCGTAGCCGGCATGGAGCTCAAACCTGCTGGGGACGAAACGCCTAATAGCGGCCACCATCACGTGTTGGTCAACCTGGAATCGATGCCTGAAGGGCAAACCATCCCGTTTAGCGACACCCACATCCATTTCGGCAAAGCCCAAACCGAAGGCGAAATCAAACTGCCACCCGGCGTGTATACCCTCACCATGCAATTTGCCAACAAAGATCACGTCTCCTACGGCAAAGGCATGAGCACGCAAATCCGCGTAACGGTGAAGTAAATGAAGCGCACACTTTTTGGTTTGATGGTTGCGGTTAGTGCAAGCACTGCGTTTGCACAAACGCCACCGGATACCTTCGAAAGTAAATACTGTTCGGGTTGCCACGCCATTGATAAAAAAATGGTGGGCCCGGCGATGAAAGAAGTCGCCGCGAAACATAAAGATAAGGCCGACGCACTGGCTTATCTCACTGGCAAAATCAAAAAAGGCGGCGTAGGCGTGTGGGGGCAAATACCAATGCCCGCGAACGATTCACTGCCCGATGCGGATGCAAAAGTGTTGGCAGAGTGGATTTTGAAGTTGAAGTAAACGATTGTGAAACGCAACGAAAAAGCCCGCTTACGTGCGGGCTTTTTCGTATTGATACGCATGAAAAACCTGCGGCGTAAAAACCGTGTTTTCTGGAAGATATCTCTTGGAATAGGCCGTTTTTACGCCGC
>JANMDS010000376.1:0-2263 GCA_031376405.1 Betaproteobacteria bacterium | reverse complement strand
GCAGCCACCGGAGAAATTACGCGCTACACCCTCGCTAATGGCCGAACCGTAGAGCGCAAACACGACGCCCAAGGCCGACTCATCGAACACCCGACCGCAATGGGAACGCGCACGCTCTCGTATGACGATGCGGGGCAAATTACCCAACTGGCTGATTTCGGATTTAACAAAGAAGTGCTGCGGACTCAAAGTTTTGAGTATGATCGCCTCGGTAGGCTAAGCCGCTTTGAAGCCTTGCCGGATACCCATGTTGAAACCTACGCTTACGACGCGGATGGGAACCGTACCCGCCACACCGTGAACCAAACCGCCACGCGGTTCGAGTACGGCAAGGACAACAACCGGTTGATGGCGAGCGAAAGTATCACCGCAGACGGAAAGGCCGCGCCGCAGGTTCCATTTAGCTATGACGCCAACGGCAGCCTCATTGAGCACGGCACCCAGCGCTACCGCTACGACGCGCGCGGAAGGATGGTGCAAGCCAGCGCACCCGAAATGAGCGCACATTATGCCTACGGAAACACGGGTCTGCGGATGCAAAAAAGTGTGAAAACTACAATCGGATCGAGCAGCACCGACGCAATGCACGGCACGTACTTCAGCTACGATCCGTCAGGTCACCTTATTGGAGAATACGCCGGCGAGAACGGCACACAAGGTGCAGCGCGAGAATACATCTGGTGGGGAAACCGCCCGATAGCGGTGATAGAGAACGCCGATGCGCTAAACGAAGCGGGTGCAGCGACAACAGTGAACGCAACCTCAAACGCAATCGCAACCTCAAATGCAAACGCAGCACCGGGAGTAAAAGAAATCCTAAACGTGTTCGCCGACCACTTAGGAACACCGCGCGAAGTCGCCAAGCAAGACTCCACACTGGTGTGGAAATGGGCAAGTGACCCATTTGGATGGAAAGAACCGGAATCATTGACGAAGGCGTTCACGCTGAATCTACGTTTCCCCGGTCAATACTTTGACACAGAAAGCGGACTGCACCAGAATCATCATCGGGACTACGATCCACTCGTCGGTAGGTATGTGCAGAGCGATCCGATCGGGGTAGTCGGCGGCATAAACAGCTATAGCTACGTATCATCAAATCCAATAGAAAAACTTGATCCTAATGGATTGGTTGATGATTGCCGAACTGCTTTTTTGAGAAGTACATACGGTGATTTCGTGGCGGATACACTTGTTCCAGGGTTCAGCGCCTACAGCTATAACCCGTACAGCCCAAACTTTACCGATGCAATGACATCAAGCATCACCTCAGCGTTGATCAAAGGGGGTGGACTAGCCGCGCTCATCGGTGGTGCTGGCTACTTGGACTATAAGGCCAATCAAGCACTTTTCACACCAAGCTCAACGTATGGGCAATTGGGGGCCGAAATTAAAAACTCAATCCGAAGTAAATTGGCTAGGTGCTCAAGCGGATTAAGGGCGGCGAACGCGGCGCTGGTTGGAGCCGTTGGCGTAGCTGGAGCAGGGGCATTAGGGTTTGCCACTGCTGCCGACTGGCGCGCACGGCAAGAATGTGGGATGTAACTATGCTGCGGGATCTATTACTTGAGTTTCCACCGCTTGGTCCGCTGGCCTGCGTCCTACTGATTTACGCACACTACTGGCTTGAGTGCCGATATTTTGGTTCAAGAAGCGCGATAACAAGAGTTTCGAAACTTCTGCTCGTGTTTTTTGGCTTACTAGCTGTGGCAACGCTACTTAAATTGTTCATGCCGTGAAATAGCGTGCAAGCCACCGCACCCGAAATGAGCGCACAATATGCGTACGGAAACTCAGGATTGAGAATGCAAAAAAGCGTTAAATCGGGCAACGGCAGCGAACACACCACGCAATTCAGCTACGACACGGCTGGGCGCATGGTAGGCGAGTACGCAACGAACACAAACGCAACGAACGCCAGCGCAACGCCCAGCACAGCACGAGAATACGTTTGGTGGGGTAATCGACCCATCGCTGTAATTGAGAACGCCGATGCGCCAATGCAGGCGAATGCGACGACCACGAAGGAAATTCTCAATATCTTCCCTGATCATCTCGGTACGCCGCGCGAAGTGGCCAAGCAAGACTCAACCCTCGTGTGGAAATGGGCGAGCGATCCGTTTGGGTGGATAGCGCCGGAGGTGGCACCAGAGGCTGCGCAAATACCTGCGGCGCAAAATGCGGCAAATTCAGCAGATATCGCAAAAAAACTTCACGATGAATTTACGCTTTCCGGGGCAATATTACGATGCGGAGACGGGGC
>JANMDS010000054.1:0-4939 GCA_031376405.1 Betaproteobacteria bacterium | reverse complement strand
GCGGGCAGGGTTCGCGCGAGCGTCCAGCGCGTGCTCCCATCTTTGGCATCGAGCCCGTACAGCGTGCCGTCGCCTGAGGAGATGAGCACCATGCCATCGGCCACGTGCGGAGGGGCGATGACGGCGCTCTTAACGGATACCGTCCACTTTTTGCCGCCAGCGGTGTCGGTGGCAATCACTTGGCCTTTTTCAGTGCCAACGACTAACAGCGTGCCGTCCGTGCCCACGCCCGCTGCGATGCGCGCGCCTACGTTGAATCGGGCTATTTGCGCGCCGGTGTCGGCGTTCACGGCGACTACCGTGCCATCGAGGGCGGCGGCGTAAATCGTGTCATTCACGTAGGCCGGTGCTAAGCCGGGCGAAGCATTGCCTACCTGCACTTGCCAGCGGGTAACCGTAGCGCTCGTGGCAGCGACGGAGAGCGGGGTGAGCTTAACCGAATTGTCGAACGGGTTGAGCGATTGCATCGTGCTGCAGCCAGCGAGCAGGGTGGCAATGGCTACAGAAATGAGCTTGATTGATGGCATGGCGCGCATCCTCATTTGATCGCGCCCAACGTATCTAGTTTTAATTGCGTGAACTGACGCGCTTGCGATTTTGCGTCGAGCTTTTCGAGCGCTGAGGTGTACGCCGTTTTGGCGTCGGCCAATTTGCCTGCGGCCTGGAATACATCGCCTTTCGAATCCAACACAATCCCTTCCATACTTGCGTCGAACTTGCCATCGAGGAAGCCAAGCGCTTCGTCGTATTTTTTCTGATCCAGTGCCACCGAAGCCGCGCGTACTCGGGCAATTTGCTTCAGCTCATCTTCTTTCGAGTTGCTCGCCACCCAAGCGAGTTGGGATTTCGCGCCCTCTAAATCTTTCGCATCGAAAAGCTGTTTGGCCAGTAGCAATGCCGCGCGCGGTGCGTAACCCGTGGCGGGGAACTGTGCAATCAGCGCGGCAGTGGCCTCCTTCGCCTTTGCTAAATCCTTTTTGTCGCCCTGCGCGGCAGCCACTTCCGATACCGCGGTGTAGAGCACGCTGGCTTTTTCCGCTTGCGTTTTGTTGTGCCAACGCCACGCCTGCACGCCGATCACCACCAAACACGCCACAGTAATGAGCGTGGAGATGAGTTTCCCCCACTTCGCCCAGTAGGCTTTGAGGTCTTGTAACTTATCTTGTTCTTCTAAATCGTATGCGGCCATGGTTGCTCGATAAATCAGGTGGTGCGCGCAAACCGCGCATAACCAATAAGTTTACTAGGCGAGCGCGATACCCAAATACCTGCGGCGCAAAAGCGCTACTTTTTAGGAGATATCTTCCAAAAAAAGCGTATTTTGCGCCGCAGGTATTTTGCTAAAAGAAGAGTCAAAAACGCTTACGCACCCTCTAAGAAGGCTTCGGCATCAAGCGCCGCCATGCAGCCAGTGCCCGCGCTGGTTACGGCCTGGCGATATACATGGTCCGCCACATCGCCCGCAGCGAATACGCCCGGGATGCTGGTTTGCGTGGCGTTGCCTTCGAGGCCGCTTTTCACTTTGATGTAGCCGCCTTTCATGTCCACTTGGTCGACAAATAGACTTGTGTTCGGCGTGTGTCCGATGGCTACGAAAAAGCCCTTGGTGGCAATATCTTGTTTTTTAGCTGGGTTATCCCGCTCGGCGATGCGTACGCCCGTAACACCCGTTGCGTCCCCTAAAACTTCATCAATAACGTGGTTCCACACCACTTTTACGTTGCCGCCCGCCTTGGTTTTGGCCATGAGCCGGTCGATCAAAATAGCTTCTGCGCGAAATTTTTCCCGGCGGTGCACGACAGTTACCGATTTGGCAATGTTCGACAAATAAAGCGCTTCTTCAACCGCAGTATTACCGCCGCCGACCACGACTACATCGTCGTTTTTGTAGAAAAAACCGTCGCAGGTCGCGCAGGCAGAAACGCCTTTGCCCATAAAGGCTTCTTCGCTCGGAATGCCTAAATAACGGGCGCTCGCGCCAGTGGCGATAATGAGCGCGTCGCAGGTGTACGTGCCGCTATCACCGATGAGCGTGAAGGGCTTTTCGGTGAGCTTGGCGGTGTGAATATGATCGAAAATTTCTTCCACGCCAAAGCGCTGAGCGTGCTTTTTGAAGCGCTCCATCAGTTCTGGGCCCTGTACGCCATCGGCGTCGGCTGGCCAGTTATCCACGTCGGTGGTGGTCATCAGCTGACCGCCTTGTTGCAATCCGGTGATGACAACGGGGTTTAAATTGGCGCGTGCGGCATATACTGCGGCAGAATAGCCTGCTGGGCCGGAGCCGAGAATTAGGAGCTTTATGTGGCGGGTGGTCATGTGAATTTTTTTCCTCTAACTAATACGATTGTACGTGGTGAACTATGGCGCAATTTCAAGGTTCTGTTGGGGTAGCGGGCTGCGGCGAAATGGGTTTACCAATGGCCCGCAGGCTGCGCGATGCCGGTTTCGCAACCTCAGGCTTCGATGTGCGCCCGATTACAGGCGATTTCGCACCGAACATGGTTTCGGATGCCGCGGCGTTTGCCTCGGGCTGCGAAGTGCTCATTACTGTGGTGCGTGATGAAGCCCAAACCCTCGATGTACTGCTGGATAAGCAAGCAATACTAATGCATCCAAACGGCCCTAAAACCGTCATCGTAAGCTCTACGTTATCTCCACGCTTCATTCGCGAATTGCGGCAAAAAGTTGCACCAACCGTGCAGTTGATCGACGCGCCGATGTCGGGCGCACCGTTTTCCGCCCAAAACGGTACGCTCACTTTTATGGTGGGCGGGGAGCAGGGCGCTGTGTCCCACATTAAGCAGCTTTTTTATGCGATGGGGATCGACGTTCACCACCTGGGCGATTTAGGCGCGGGCATGACGGCAAAAGTATTGAACAACTTAGTTGCCGCATCGAGCGTAGCGGCCACGCGGCGGGCGCTCCTGGCGGCGGACGCATTGGGGCTTGATCGCCAAAAGCTGCTGGCCGTGATGCAAACGAGCAGCGGACAAAATTGGTTCGCCAGTAATTTGCAACGGGTAAGTTGGGCAGCGGAGCATTATTCGCCTACGAACACCATGGGCATATTGGAAAAAGATGTTTCCGCCATGATGGACGGCACGCGCGATCTGGGGCTCGGCGAACCGCATCTGGAAAAGGCGCTCGTTGCGGCAATTCGGGCGCTATAAACATCGATATTCAGCAAAAAAAACAAAATACCTGCGGCGTAAAAACAGGCATTTTTCAGCTTTATCTCCCCCAAAAAGTTGAATTCAAGCGAACGAGCGGTGCGTTTTTGATGCCGTTGTACTTAAATAATCCAAATACAACACAATCCGATAGACGGAAAATCGCCATGATTGTCGATATTTTGCTGGGCGTTTCGCTAGTTACCGACAAATAATGACAAAAATGTCGCCATAAAATGGCAATTGCATGCTTGACTCAAATAATATGACAATTAAAATGTCGATGTTCTAAATCAAAATTCACCGTACCGATTTAGACCATTCGATCTCATTTCATATTATTTTTAGTTTGCTCGGAGTTTTTCATGCCTGTTATTGCCCGCCCCCGCTTCGCACCACTGCATCGCCTCACCGTGGCCCTTGCCGTGTGTTTCCCATTGTCGATTCAGGCTGCGGAACTTATAAGCTACACGCGGCTTGAAACCGCCAAGCGCACAGACGGCACAGTAGTGCAAAGCGTTAGAGGCAATATAAATTTTGGTGCGCTCACCACCTTACCGCGCTACTCCCAAATCACGCTCACGATGCCTTCAGGCATAAAAGCGCAAGTCATGGCAGAGCGCATGGATGTGGGTTTGTCTGGCGCGCAAACATGGGTTGGGCGGTTAACGCCCGACGTAGAAAACTATCGGGTTTACATCACGCGCTCGATGAACGGCGATGTTTCCGGCTCGATTGAAACGCCAAACGGTACCTTGGCGATTTCGCCAGCGGGGAGCAATGGTGCGGTGAGCATCGTTGACTTTACCGAGGCCGGCAATTGGCAACCCGTACCGATGGACGAGCTCGATGGTGCCTATCCTTTTCCCGACGTAATCGAGCAAGATGATGAATCGAAATCTGCGCATGCGGGCCATCGGCACGATAGCAACGCGCAGCAGCCCGCGTGGATACAAAGCGTAATTAAGCAAGCGGCTGCAGATTACGCAAAAGCCAGCGCCAAAGCGCCAGCGGACCAAAGCAAAGCAGCACCGTCGCCAATCGCCACGATTGATTTGCTCATCGTCACTACACCCGCCTTCGCAACCAAGCACGGCACCAATGCTGCGGCCCGGATCGATCAGCTTGTGGCCCAAGCCAATCAAGCCATGATCGACAGCGAAGTGGCCATCCGCATCCGCTTGGTGGGCGTGCGCGAAACCGCGTATTCCGATACCACTGCCAATAGCACCGCGTTAAACGAAGTAACCGGGGTGAGCCCGCGTCCAACATCGTTGGTCAACGTACCTACGTGGCGCAACGATACGGGTGCCGATTTAGTCATGTTGTTGCGCCCATTTAACCGTGCCGGCAATGTGAACTGTGGCCAAGGGTGGATCACAGGCTCCGGCGTGCGCAGCGCTGCGAGCGATTCCTCTTATGGCTTCTCCGTTGTAAGCGAAGGCCCCGATTCCGGTGGCTCCGGTTTGTATTGCGAAGACACAACCTTCGCGCATGAAATTGGCCACAATTTGGGCCTGATGCATGACCGTAAAAATGTGCAAAACGCACGCGTGAACGCTGGCTGCGCCATCGCTGCGGATGTGCTCGATCAATGCCACACCTATGGCGCGCAATATTACGCATTTGGTGCAACGTTGCCTGGCGCAACGGGCACCAAGGGCACGATTATGAGTACCGTGCGCCCGCGCCTGAATCGGTACTCCAACGCAGCGTTATTCAATTGTGACGGCGTGCAGTGCGGTGTGCCTCACCCGAAAGCAGACAAC